>NZ_VPBA01000020.1:0-57578 GCF_013418945.1 Acinetobacter sp. YH12112
GTAATGCACGGACACGCTTTTTATTTCTCGCTCTCTGAGCAATACCGAGCTTTTGCTCGTATTTTCGATAGAACTTGGGATTACTGATGACTGTGCCATCGGAACAGGTAGCAATATCTTTTAAGCCTAGATCAATACCCACGGCTTTTGTGGCGGTAGGTTTGTCTTGTTTGGGTGAATCAACCACTAAGCAGACATACCAACGTCCACGACTATCCTCTACAAATGAGCCTGTTTGAATGCTGTATTTCGATAGTCCGTAACTATCCCATAGCTTGAATTGATGCTTGCCATACTGAACGTATCCATCGGCATATTTAATAGCGACCTTTTTAAAGGGTATCCAACCCAGTGATCTTCTTGCTGATTTCTTATTACTGACACGCCATCTCAATTTTGATTTTTTGAACTGTTTTCTGCGAGTGACCAATTCTTCTGTTACAGCCTGAATGGTTTGGCTATGAAGATTACATTCCTTTGATGCGCCTTTCGTGTATTTAGCAATATCGTATGCTGAAAAGAATTGTTGTTTGCGCTGTAGGTGTTTGAAACACAAATCATTGACATAGTTCCAGACAAAATTAACTTCAGATGCCAATTGGTCTAGCACCTTTGTGTGACTGTTTTTTATGCGTAATTTAAGTGTTTTCATGGGCTTATATTAGCTCATACTAAGCTTAATATATTGTTTTTTAGCAATTAAACGACATTTCATGTCGTGTCGCTTATATCTCTGACTGAAAGACAGAGGTTTACGCTCCATTTGATAAAAAATAAGCCGGCTTGCCCTTTACAAGCCCAGTATGTGCATGTTTTAGTCAGTACTCTGCCAGTCCGTTGAAATACGCATGTCTAAAGCCGACCTGATGGTTCTGATCTTTTGTATCATTGCTGCCCTGTTACACGGGATCAGTGGCTTCGGCTTTCCTATGGTCAGTACCGCGGCCATCTCCACCTTGTACCCGCTGTCGACCACGGTAGCCTTTGTACTATTACCCTGCCTGATCCTGAATCTGTTTTTACTCAATAGCGACCCCGAACGCAGCTTTCTTCAGGCGCTGCGCTATTATTCCGGTCAATATTGGGGCCTGATTATCAGCAGTCTGATCGGAAGTGTATTCGGTGTGCAGTTACTGCTACATCTAAATGATGGCTATCTCAAACTGCTGATGGGGCTGTTTATTTTATGGTATGTGCTGGATCAGTTTCGCAGCCAGCCCCTGCGCATTCAGGCCAGTCTGAAAAACATGCTGCTGTTTGGTCTGCTGGCCGGTGTGATCGGCGGAGCCACCAATGCCATGGCACCCTTTCTGATGATGTACCTGCTGAGTACCGAACACAGCAAAACCGAAATTGTGCTGATCAGCAACTTGAATTTTGCGGTCAGTAAACTGATTCAGCTGCTGCTGCTTTACCCGGTGATGCTGCAATTTAAATCTGAACAATGGTCCTTACTGGGCTTATTAACCGTGGTGTCGCTGCTCGGGGTCTGGGCTGGCGGCCAGTTACGTGCCCATATTTCCCAGCAGAAATTTCGCTGGCTGATTCTCAGCTTACTGGCCGTGCTCGGCGGCTCAGCCCTGTGGCAAGCTGTGCAACTCCTCAGTCAGAACCCGCATTTTTTTGTGGTTTAATCTTCACTTAGCTACAAAATAATCAATTTATACTTTGCCCCCCTGCTTGAAAAATATTAAATAATAGGCCGATTACTCTAATTCCTATAAATCTATAAAAGGATCGTATATGAATACAGATACGTTAAAACCACCGGTCGAGGCCGCGCCGAAAGGCATTGTCAAAGGCTGGATTATTATTGTCATTGCCGCCCTGCTTTCTTGGGGCTTTTACCATATTTTGCCCTATGATGATTATGCCAATAAAGGCCTGAGCCTGCTGCTGTTTATCGGGATTTTATGGCTGACTGAAGCGGTGCATATCACCATTACCGCGCTGCTGGTGCCGGTGCTGGCCGTAGCGCTTGGCATGCCGATTGAAAATGCCAGCAAAGAACTGGTACCGATGACCACCACGCAGGCGCTGCGGACTTTTGCTGACCCGGTCATTTTCCTGTTCTTTGGTGGTTTTGCCTTGGCCACTGCCCTACATATCCAGAAACTGGACCGTAAAATTGCGATGTGGATTATTTCCATGTCTGGCGGGCATTTGGGGATTTCAGTGCTGGCCATTTTTGCCGTCACAGCTGCACTGTCGATGTGGATTTCCAATACCGCCACCGCAGCGATGATGCTCCCGCTGGCTTTGGGTCTGCTGTCGCACCTAGATTCAACCAAAGAGCGCTCTACCTTCGTCTTTATTCTTCTCGGGATTGCCTATTCGGCCAGTATTGGCGGCCTGGGAACGCTGGTCGGTTCACCACCGAATGCGATTGCTGCCAAAGCACTGGACTATGACTTCGCCGACTGGATGAAAATCGGTTTGCCGATGATGCTGATTTTACTGCCAGCCATGTTGGTCAGTTTATATCTGGTGTTGCGTCCGAAACTGAACCAGAAAATTCATTTTGAAACAGAAGTAATTCCATGGAACCGAACCCGTATCGCGACCATGATTCTGTTTATCTGTACCGCGATTGCCTGGATTTTTGGCAAAAAACTCAGCGAGAACTTTGGTATTTCATCTCCGGATACCTGGACCGCGCTGGTCGCCGCCTGTCTGGTGGTGATTTTAGGTACAGCCACTTGGAAACAGGTTTCTGAAAACACCGACTGGGGGGTGTTACTGCTGTTCGGTGGTGGTTTAACCTTAAGTGCGATGTTAAAAGATTCAGGTGCATCGCTGGTACTGGGTCAAACCGTTGCAGATGTATTTGGTACGGCATCACCGCTGGTGATTATTTTTGTGGTGACCATTTTCATTATTTTCCTGACTGAATTTACCAGTAACACCGCTTCTGCTGCACTGTTGGTACCGGTCTTTGCCGCCATTGCCGACCAGATGGGTATGCCAAAAGAAATTCTGGTGATTATTATTGGTATTGGTGCATCGTGTGCCTTTATGTTGCCTGTAGCAACACCGCCAAATGCAATTGTGTTTGGGTCCGGTCATATCAGACAGCGTGAAATGATGAGTGTCGGGATAGTATTAAACATCCTGTGTACCTTCATTATTGCGCTGTTCGTATACTGGTTCTTTAGCTAAACGCTCAGCATCCATCTAAAAGAGCACTGATTTCAGTGCTCTTTTTTTTGTTTAATTTTTACCTATACTTAGACTATGATCTAAGCCATCAATAAGAATGACACGGGGATTTTTATGGCCAAGTTTTTAAACACCAGTGCAACCAACTTTTTTCTAGAAGAACTGATTAAGAATGCCAAAGAGCGTTTAATTCTGATTAGCCCCTATTTACGCCTCAATGACCGGATTAAAGAATTACTCGAAGATAAAGATCGGCTCAAAATTGACATCCGTATTGTGTATGGCAAAAGCGACCTGCATCCAGAGGAAATTAAGTGGCTGCAAAAACTGGATTATGTCCGTTTAAGCTTCTGCAAGAACCTGCATGCAAAATGCTATCTGAATGAATCAGAATGTATTATTTCCAGCCTGAATTTATATGAATTCAGCCAGATTAATAACAATGAAATGGGGATTCTGGTTCGCAAATACGAAGATGATGAAGTATTTAAAGATGCCTATGAAGAAGCGCAGCGCATTATTCGGATTAGTGATGAAGTCCGGATTAGCCTCGATGAAGTGAAAGCGGATGCTGTGGTGGCCGAAGTAGAGCGTGGCGAAGAAAGCTCAACACTACCCAAACTCACCACCTCCAAACTGGCTGCAAAACATAAGCTAAAAACCGCAGATGTACTGGAGAAGTTAACTGCAAAAGGCTTCCTGACCTTAAACGAAAATGGCAAACACTTTTTAACTGAACAGGGTAAAAGTAGCGGGGGTGAGTTCAGATCCAGCCAGTATGGCGGGTATTTTTTATGGAATGAAAATACGGAAATTGAATGACAATTTCCCTCTCCTTTTCGGAGACAGGGAGAGGTGAAATTAAAGCCTCCAAACCTCCCTTCTTGCGCTGCAAGATCAAGCCGTGCTGATCTCTTGCTCAGGGAGGCTTTGACTTGTTAAATCCCTCCAACCTCCCTTTGAGAGAGGGAAATTAAATCGCTACTAACTCCCGAATCCCTTTCTCCGGCATTTCCCTGCCGGCACCTTGTGCAATCACCTGGCCACGCGCCATCACGGTATAGCCATCGGCCAGCTCTTCGGCAAAATCATAGAACTGTTCGACCAGCACAATTGCCATTTCGCCACTATCAGCCAGTTTACGAATCACCCGGCCAATATCTTTAATAATCGAGGGCTGAATACCCTCGGTTGGCTCATCCAGAATTAATACCTTCGGTTCAGAAGCCAGCGCGCGGGCAATTGCCAATTGCTGCTGCTGACCACCGGATAAATCTCCGCCGCGGCGCTGCTTCATTTCATCCAGAATTGGAAAAATCTCGTACAGATGTTCCGGTACTTTTCGGGTTTTTGTGCCTTTAAATTTCGCCATCCCAATCAGGATATTTTCCTCAACTGTTAAGGTCGAAAAAATATCGCGGCCTTGCGGCACATAGGCCAAACCTTCACGCACGCGCTGCTCCGGACTGAGCTTGGAAATATCTTTGCCATCCAGCAGAATCTGCCCGGACTTAATCGGCAAAATGCCCATCAAGCATTTCAGCAAGGTGGTTTTGCCCACGCCATTACGCCCCAGCACCACTGAACATGCGCCGACCGGAGCCTGAAACGATACATCGCGCAGGATATGACTGCCCCCATAAAACTGATTGACGTCTTTGACTTCTAGCATCGCGGTCTCCTTAACGTCCCAAATATTTTTCAATCACATCTTCATTGGCCTGAACTTCGGCCAATGTACCCTCTGCCAGAATGGCACCCTGTGCCAGCACCGTGACTTTTTCACTGATGGTGTCAATAAAGCTCATGTCATGCTCAACCACAATCAAGGTATGATTTTTCTTCAGCTCCAGACATAGCTCTGCGGTGCGTTCAGTTTCGGCATCGGTCATACCTGCCACTGGTTCATCCAGCAAAATCAGCTTCGGGCGCTGCATCAGCAACATGCCAATTTCCAGCCACTGCTTTTGGCCATGCGACAGCAATCCGGCCGGTTTATGCACCAATTCCTGTAAGCGGATTTGCGCCAACGATTCCTCCAGCGCCTGTTGGGCATCCGGATCGAGCTTGCTAAAGAAACTCTTTTTCACCCGTTTATCTTTCGGGGCGGCAAGCAGCAGGTTTTCTATGACAGTAAAATTTTCAAATACTGTGGGTTTCTGGAACTTGCGTCCAATTCCGGCCTCGGCAATCTGTTCGGTGCTCATCTTGGCTAAATCATAGGTCTGGCCAAAAAAGGCACTGCCTTCGGTGGGACGGGTTTTACCGGTAATCACATCCATTAACGTGGTTTTACCGGCACCATTGGGTCCAATGATGCAACGTAATTCCCCTTCTTCGATATACAAAGACAAGTCATTTAAGGCACGAAAGGCATCAAACCACACGCTAACTTTTTCCAAATACAGCGCAATACCGTGGCTAAAATCTGCGCCCTGTTCCTTGGGACGGCCATAACCTTCAGCAGCATGGCCGCCATGAGCTTGCAACAGTTCACTCATTCGCTCCGCTCCTTTTTAAAACGGTCAAACAGACCAATAATCCCTTTCGGCAGGAAGATGGTCACCACAATAAACAGCGCCCCTAAAATCAGTAACCACGCCTCTGGGGAAGCAGCGGTGAAATAGGTTTTGGCCGCGTTAATCACACCCGCGCCGAGCAAAGGCCCAATTAAGGTGCCACGACCACCCGCTGCGACCCAGACCGCCATTTCAATTGAGTTGACCGGGTTCATTTCACTCGGGTTGATGATGCCGGCCTGTGGCACATACAGCGCCCCGGCAATACCCGCGATCACCGCAGACAGTACCCAGGCCGACAGCTTGTACCACAGCGTGCGATAGCCCAGATATTGCAGACGGTTTTCACTGTCACGAATTGCACCCAGCACACGGCCATAAGGCTGATTCATCAGATGACGCAACCCGATAAAGCACAGCAGAAGCACCAGCGCGGTGATAAAACACAGGCTGGCCCGCATCGGTGCCGAGGTAATATCCATGCCCAAAATAGTTTTAAAGCCGGTAAAACCATTGTTGCCGCCGAAACCGGTTTCATTACGGAAAAACAGTAGTGCGGCAGCAAAGGTCATGGCCTGGGTGATAATCGAGAAATACACGCCCTTGATTTTGGAGCGAAAAGCAAAGAAGCCAAACACAAAGGCAATGATGCCCGGCACTAAAACAACAAGTGCAAGCGACCAGAGGAAATGTTCCGTACCAACCCAGAACCACGGCAACTCGGTCCAGCTTAAGAAACGCATAAAGTCTGGCAGCCCATCACCCGCGGATTGGCGCATCAGGTACATGCCAAACGCATAACCGCCCAGAGCAAAGTACAGGCCATGACCCAAACTTAAAATACCGGCATAGCCCCAGACCAGATCCAAGGCCAAAGCCACCAGTGCCAGACACATGATTTTGCCAATCAGGGTGACCCAATAAGCCGACAGATGCAGTGCCGAATCACTCGGCAACAGATGCAGCCACGGCAACAGCAGTAAAATCGCAAAACAGGCGGCAATGGCTGCCCCGCTATAGGGTTTATCGGAAAGTAAATGTGTGATCTTCATGCGCTTACTCCACAAAACGGCCTTTGATGGCAAACAGACCTTGTGGGCGTTTTTGAATAAACAAAATCACAAGAACCAGAAGAATAATTTTGGCCAGTACAGCGCCCATGCCAATTTCCAGCGCAGTCCCGCTAATACCCAGACCCAGTGCTGCCAGTACCGCACCCCAGACCTGACCAACCCCGCCAACTACCACCACCAGGAAGGCATCAATAATGTAGTTCTGCCCCAAATCCGGGCCGACATTTCCGACCTGCGCCAAGGCACAACCGGCCAGTCCAGCCAGACCAGAACCCAGACCAAAAGCCATCATGTCGATGCGGCTGGAACGAATTCCGACGGCACGTGCCATCTGACGGTTTTGGGTTACAGCCCGCACAAACAGACCAAAACGGGTTTTATTGAGTAAATAGACCAGTAACAACAGCACGGCGATGGTAAAGACAATAATTGCGATACGGTTATACGGCAGCATCAGGCTTGGGCTAATGGAAATGCCACCAGACAGCCAGGCAATATTGGACACCTCCACGTTTTGTGCGCCAAAGATCATCCGCACCAATTGCATTAAAATCAGACTCACCCCAAAGGTGGCCAGCAGGGTTTCCAGCTGACGGCCATAGAGCGGACGAATTACCGAGCGTTCAATCAGCATGCCAATTAAAGCGCTGACCAGAAAGGCTGCCGGAATCGCCACGATCAGGTACCAGTCCAGATAACTGCCAAAATGGCTTTTAAACAGGCTTTGCACCACATAGGTGGTATAAGCGCCAATCATGATCAGCTCGCCATGCGCCATATTGATGACTCCGAGCAGACCATAGGTGATGGCCAGTCCTAACGCCGCCAGCAGCAAAATACTGGCGGTACTGAGCCCGGAAAATAGATGGCCAGCCCATTCACTGGCCTGTAAGCGGGTCTGAATGGCGCTTTTGGCCTCCAGCAACACGGCTTTCAGTTCCGGATTCAGATTCGGCTGTTGCAGCTCCTGCTCCACCATGGCCAGTACATCGGGACGGTTGGAATCGGCCAGTACCTGGGCGGCCTGAATTTTCACCAGCACATCTGGCTGCTGATAATCCAGCCGTGCTTTGAGCTGGGCCAGACGCGCCTTCACCTTATTATTCCGTTCCTGTAAATACAGGCGATTGATCTGCGCCAGCTGTAATTCAGACAGATTGCTTTCATAAATATCGACAGCTTCAAGGCGCTCAGCCGCATCTTCTGACTGCATTTTTGAATGCGCCAGCGCAAAGGTCAGCGCTTTCTGCAAGGTATTCACCAGCGTGACCTGCGCCAGATCACTTGGCCAGTCGCTGACCGGCTCCAGTGCCGGATAATGCAGTAAACGCTCATCCGATTCCAGAATATAGGTTTGACCATTGGCGCCGCTATAGAGCTGCTGCTGTTCAACATATTGTGCAAGCTGATCCAGCTGTTCGAGGCTGCCGGGCCACTGGTTCAGTAAGGCACGGCGGCTGGCGAAATCACCTTGCACAAATTGCTGGATGGCATCGGCCTGTGTCACAGCAACGGCTGTCTGTGTTTGCGGCTGTTCGGCCTGAGCCAGCTGTATCGATAAAACTTGGGCAAAAATCAGAAAAATAGCGGCGATATTCACGCGAATATTCATTTTATATCCCCCTATTGTGTGTCCTCTTTTTTATAAGAAGGCAGAGAAATCGAAAAAAAACCTGCTGCCGAAGCAGCAGGCGTGATGTCAAACTTACTTCGGAAGATAAGGACTCCAAGGTTCTGCCTGTAGGGTTTGCGGGGTTTTATAAACAATATCAAACTGGCCATCGGCACGGATTTGCCCGATCATGACCGGCTTATGCAAGTGATGGTTTGACGCATCCATTTTTAAGGTATAACCAGAGGGTGCTTTAAATTCCTGACCAGCCATGGCTGCACGGACTTGATCCACCTCGGTAGTGCCGGCTTTTTCTACCGCCTGCTTCCACATATTGATGCCGACATAGGTCGCTTCCATCGGGTCATTGGTCACCAGCTTGTTGGCATTTGGCAGTTTATAATCGACTGCGTACTGCTTCATTTTGTTGGTGAACTCGGTATTGACCGGATTTTTTACCGACATAAAGTAGTTCCACGATGCCAAGTGGCCGACCAGTGGCTTGGTATCAATACCGCGTAATTCTTCTTCACCCACCGAGAACGCCATCACCGGAATATCAGAAGCTTTAATGCCCTGATTGCCCAGTTCACGGTAGAACGGCACATTGGAATCGCCATTGATGGTGGAAATGACCGCAGTCTTTTTCCCAGCCGAGAATTTTTTAATATTGCTGACAATGGTCTGATAGTTGCTGTGCCCAAACGGGGTGTACTCTTCCATAATGTCGGCATCGGCAATGCCTTTTGATTTCAGGAAAGCGCGCAGAATCTGGTTAGTGGTCCGTGGATAGACATAATCCGTTCCTAGCAGCACAAAACGTTCGGCCTGACCGCCCTCTTCACTCATCAGATATTCCACTGCTGGAATCGCTTGCTGGTTAGGTGCTGCGCCGGTATAGAAAATATTTTTCGACTGTTCCTGACCCTCATATTGCACCGGATAGAACAGCAGACCATTCAGCTCTTCCACCACCGGCAGTACCGATTTACGTGATACTGAAGTCCACGCACCAAAAATGACCGCAACCTTATCCTGAGTAATCAGCTGGCGCGCCTGTTCCGCAAACAGTGGCCAATCAGAGGCCGGATCAACCACCACCGGTTCCAGCTTTTTGCCCAGCACCCCGCCATTGGCATTAATTTCATTGATTGCCATTAGCGCGGTATCTTTTAGCGAGGTTTCTGAAATGGCCATGGTGCCGGACAAGGAATGCAGGATGCCGACTTTAATGGTCTCACCGGTGCTGGCCGCTGGCTGGGCTGTGCTGGCACTGTCGCTACTTTCGGTCGATTTTGAGCAGCCGCTGAGCGCCACAACCCCGGCCATGCTGGCCACTAACATACTTTTTGAAAACAGATTGCGCTGGAACTTCATGAATTTCTCCACACTTATGCAGCACCTGAACATGGTGCCTGTTGTTCTATGACTGCAGCGGATAATTCAATTTCTATGCCAAACGCAAAAATGACAGGCAGATCTAGACGGGACAAGTAAGATTTAAATCATAAAAATTAGTTACTTATATTAATATAAAAAATGAAGCATAGCCCTTCAGCTACGCTGCACTGATCAGCACCACATACACCCAAGCAGAGTGCGCTCTAGAGTTTTTAGAGATATTGAAGGCTAAGGAGGCTCAAAAGTGAACAAAAAAAGGGCAACCCTATCCAGCCGTATTGCCTCATTTTGGAGAAAAAATCAGCGACATAAAAAAACCTGCACCAAGACGGGCAGGTTTTCTAAAATGATGAAAGTTTTAAGGTTTTAAACCACCAGATCAGCCAGATTGCCTTTTTGCTCTAGCCACTGCTTCCGGTCTGCGGAGCGTTTTTTGGCCAGCAGTTTATCCAGCAAACCGGCAGTGACATGAATATCATCCAGATCCAGTTGCACCAGACGGCGTGTATCCGGGTCCATGGTGGTTTCACGCAGCTGGCTGGCGTTCATTTCACCCAAGCCTTTAAAGCGGGTGATTTGCGGATTTTTGCTTTTGCATTTATTTAAAATGCCGTTGAGCTCATCTTCATCCAGTGCGTAATGTACATCTTTATTGTCATCAATCCGGAATAATGGCGGCATGGCCACAAATAAATGCCCTTCTTCTACCAAAGCCGGGAAATGTTTGACAAAAAGCGCACAGAGCAAGGTGGCAATATGCAGACCATCAGAGTCGGCATCGGCCAGAATACAGATTTTGCCATAACGCAGTTCAGACAAGTCATCTGAACCCGGATCAACCCCAATCGCAATGGCAATATCATGCACTTCCTGAGAGCCCAGCACCTCATCGGAAGAGACTTCCCAGGTATTTAAAATTTTACCGCGAATCGGCATGATGGCCTGGAAATTCTTGTCACGTGCCTGCTTGGCCGAACCGCCCGCAGAATCCCCTTCAACAATAAACAGTTCCGATTCTTCACGGGTCAGACCGACACAGTCGGCCAGCTTGCCTGGCAGCGCCGGACCCGACACAATCTTTTTACGCTCGACTTTTTTGGCTGCTTTTAAACGGCGACCGGCTTTGGAGATGGCCATTTCTGCCAGTTGCAGCGCTATATCTGAATTCTGATGCAGCCATAAGGCAAAGGCATCTTTGGCAATATTCTGCACAATTCCGGACGCTTCACGGCTCGACAGACGCTCTTTGGTCTGACCGGAGAATTGTGGCTCCTGGAATTTTAGCGACAGGATATAGTTCACTCCATCCCAGACATCTTCGGCCGAGAGTTTCAAGTTACGCGGCAACAGGTTACGCAGCTCACAGAACTCGCGCATGGCATCGGTGATACCGGAACGCAAACCATTGACATGGGTACCGCCCTGCGCGGTCGGAATCAGGTTGACGTAAGATTCCTGAATGCTTTCACCGCCTTCAACATTCCAGCAAATCGCAAACTCTGCGCTGGCGCGTTCTGCATTGCCCGAAGAGACAAAGGCCGGCGCCGGAATAATCTCGCGGTCTTCCAGTTCATCCATTAAATAATCGACCAGGCCATTTTCAAACTGCCAGGTGATTTTTTCATCATTAATCTGGTCGATATAATTGATTTGCAGGCCAGCCGCCAAAACCGCTTTGGCTTTTAAATTATGTTTTAAGGCTTTTAAGGCAAATTTAGGTGAATCGAAATATTTGGCTTCCGGCCAGAAACGCACCAAGGTGCCTGACGCACGTTTTGGCGCTTTACCTTCCAGCACTTCTAGTGGTCCAGTGGCTTCGCCCTGCTCAAAAGCCATTTTGTAGAGATTGCCCTGACGCTGTACATCGACTTCTACCCGGGTCGACAAGGCATTCACCACAGAAATCCCGACCCCGTGCAGACCACCGGAAAACTGGTAGTTATCGGTACTGAACTTGCCGCCGGCATGCAGCTTGGTCAGAATAATTTCAATTCCGCTCTGGCCATATTCCGGGTGAATATCCACCGGCATCCCGCGGCCATTGTCTTCTACTGCCAGCGAGCCATCTTTATACACGGTCACGCTAACTTTGGTGGCGTGTCCGGCCAGTGCCTCATCGACAGCATTATCAATCACTTCCTGCGCCAAATGGTTCGGACGCGAGGTGTCGGTATACATACCCGGACGGCGACGGACCGGATCGAGACCAGATAAAACTTCAAGAGATTGAGCCGTATATTGAGACACGTTGTACTGTTTCCTTATTTTAGGGAATCCGATAAAAACTGCAGCAGCATAGGTATTTTTAGCGCAAAGTTGTCCATCCCATGATTGCCGCGGGTTTCGGTCATGATCAGAGAGCTATGCTGGGCCTGGCTATAATAACGCTGTGCGTCACGATAATCCAAAACTTCATCGCCTTGCTGCAATAACACTAAAATTTTGTCTGCCTTTTCAACAAAAGGCACTGCCATCTGTTCCAGTTGCTGTAAATGTAGCCGCTCCAGCGTCCAGTGTTCATGCACTTTCAGCGGAATCTGCGCATCGCCAAACAGTTCCTGAAACAACTGCCATGGTCGCATAGCCGGATTAATCAGCACAGCCGGAACCGCATAGCGTGCGACCAGTTGTGTCGCATAGAAGCCACCCAGACTGCTGCCGACCAGCGCTACCTGATCCAGCTGCTCAATCAGTGCAGATAAGTGCTGCATTACCTCGCGTGGCGGCGCATTCAGATCGGGCAGATGCACCTGAATGTCACTCCGCTGTGCCAGCGCTTGCCGCAACAGCTGGCCTTTGGCAGAAAAGGGATTGCTCCTGAAACCATGCAAATAAATTAAATTCATTGTGCTAATCGGATGTTATCCATGTTCATTGTTGTATTTACTTTTTTGAGACTTTGATCACATTCATGTTTTAATTTGTATGTCACAAATAATTGTTAGACAAAAAAATTAAAACTGGGGCGTCATCCTGGCTATTGTAAAAGTTGTTCGGGATGAATGATATAAAATTAAGCTTAGAAATTTATACCGTGAAGCCAACGAAAAAGAAAGTAGCCGCGACACTATTGTTAGGGGGCAGTAGCACATGCCAAGTTTAACGCCATTGCATGAAACTTATTGTAAATGGGACACCACACCGCCCAGCCAGGCCGATTTACTGGAAGGTCTGGCGCAGCTGTTAAGTATGCCGGTGCATCAGGTGGTCAAAGAGCTGGTGCAGACCATTCAGCGTGAGGTCTTGCTGAGCCTGTTTGGCATGAGTGAACAGCACTCCCGAAAATTCCAGAATATGTCGCCCATTCGCAAGCTGTACAGCCTGTCCTTTGATACGCTGCAAAACTATAGCAACTACCTGCTGGCACCCAGCCTGCGTCAGGTGATTGACCGTTTTCCACGTTTACATGACAAGCCACTGACACCGTATATGCATGTGCTGGTTGGTATTTTAAATGGTGTACTGGGTGATTATTTGCTGAATCAGCAAAATCCGCTGGCATTGCCAATGACCATTTATGACCACTACGGCAGTGTGCAAAAAGGCGAGCTGACCGGACAGGTGATTCTGTTTGTGCATGGCCTGTGTATGAACCATCTGGACTGGTCACATCAGCAATATGGTGGTATTGGCGAAAAACTGCTGGCACAGCGCCAGCACAACACCATGCTGTATTTAAATTACAATACCGGACGGCGTATTTCCGCCAATGGTCATAGTCTGGCCAATACCCTGGAAGATCTGATTCAGCGCAATCCGAATATCACCAGCATCAGCCTGATTGGACATAGCATGGGCGGACTGGTGTCACGCAGTGCTCTGTTTTATGGCAAACAGGATTTGCATGAGTGGATTCACATAGTCGATAACCTGGTCTGTCTGGGTTCGCCGCATCATGGTGCAGCGCTGGAGCGTTTCGGCTTTCACTTACAGGATAAACTGGGGCGTTTCCCGTTTATGAAAATTGTCGGGCATGTGGTGAATATCCGCAGTAACGGTATTCTGGATTTACGTTATGGCAGCGTGCGCGATGATGACTGGGAACACAATGAAGCGCGAATTGGTGAAATTGATGATAACCGTAAACCAGCGCCCTTCCCGTCCCATATTAATGCCTTTTTGGTGGCCGGCACCATTGAATATGAGAACAAGCGCAACCGCACCCGCAAAGTAATTGGCGATTATCTGGTCAGTGTCAAAAGTGCGCTGGGTGAACATCCGAACCCGCGTTTTCAGCTCAAACTGCCAGAATCGCATAAGGCGGTATTTTATGGTCTAAATCATATGGAAATTCAGTACCATTCCAGCGTGGCCGAGCAGATTGTGAAATGGTTTTATCCTGAAAATGATGACCGGGTCAATGAACAGGTACGTGAATATATTGTCAATTTAGAAAGTATTGAAGGCATTGCCCTGACTTAAAAATTGATGCGCTACAATTAAAACAGGAGGGTCATCGCCCTCCTGTTTGTTATTGATCTGGAGACAATATTATTTCTTTTTTACCGGCTTGGTTTTGGCCGCAGTATAGGGATAGGTACGGATTAACTGCCAGATACTAATAATCGTTAGCACAATAAAGAACACTAACGACCAGACCGGCAAGGATTGGCCCAGAAAAGTCCAGTCAATCACTGCACATTCACCAGACCCAGATAGCACCTGTTGCAGTACGGCTTTCATTGGCAAGGCATCAACCAGATAATCCAGTCCCGGGCCACAGCTTGGCACCTGATCTGGCGGCAGGTTTTGCAGCCAGACATGCCGCGCGGCAACACCGGCCGACCATAAAATGCTTAAGCTGCCCAAAAAGGCATACAGCCGTTTAAACGCCCCCGAAAGCGGGTTGTGGAGCAGCGCGATCAGGGAAATGATTCCCAGGCCAATCAGGCCGACACGCTGGAAAACACATAATGGACACGGCGCCAGACCTTGCACATGCTCAAGATACAGGGCGAAGGCCATCCCCACCACACTGGCACAAAACAAAACACCACTCACGAAGCGATAACTCCATTGCATGGTCAATCCTCTTTCTATTTTTATCGGTACTGAGTCAGGAACTGCTCAAAACTCAAGGTCTGTTCCTGCTCAAGTTGCTGTTGTTGTTGCAATGATTGCTGGGCCATTTCTTCAAAATAGGCCAGCGTTTCCGGGCTTAATACATGCGCCTGATAGACGTCGGCATGTTGCTGCGCCATATGGCTGCCAAAGTTCCAGGTGCCGCCCTGATGTAAGGTATCCTCAATCACCTGCGCGGATAGCGTCGCATCGACTTCATCAATCCGGCCGAGCATGGTCGCCAGACCCTGACTATATAGCGTTGTGGCATAGGCCTGATCCAGCAGTTCAGCCAAAGGCTGCATGGCCTGAACATGACTACGGCTCCAGTCTTCAATTGGATAGGACTGGCCATCTGCCAAAATGCTGGCATTTGGCGCACGGCCACGATTCACGACTTCGGCCTGATTGCGCTCAATAATGTCCTGTTCATCATCCAATAACGCCGGGCTGTCTTTCAGCAGACAGTACAGCGCCAGCACTTCCAGGAAGCCGGCGGTGTGTTCATCAATCCCGATCGGGCTATATGGATTGACATCGACCGCGCGTAACTCCACATAGCCAACACCCCGATTGGCCAGCGCCTGCGATGGGGTTTCACCCGCCTGCGGCACCTGTTTTGGACGCACCAGACTGTAGTATTCGTTTTCAATTTGCAGCACGTGATCATTGATCTGAATCGGCTCACCCTGTGCATCATTCAGACCCAAACGGCTAAATGGCTGATACGGGGTTTTGACGGCTTTTTGCAGACCCTCTAAATAACCACTCAGGTTGTTATAGTGAATCCCGAGCTGTTTTTGCGCCGAATTCTGATAGCCAAAACGGCCCATGCGCAAGGCGGTGGCATACGGCAGGAACAGCGTGCCGCGTACCAGTGGCAGCAAATGATGTTCACGGCCGGTCATAAAACACTGACACACCGATGGACTGGCACCGACCACCAGCATCACCAGTGGGGTCAGGCGAATAAAATTACGGATTAAACCGAAATAGCGATGGCTGCGATAATCCTGCAGGCTCAGATTTTTGAGTGCCTCATCGCTTTCTTGTTGTTGCAGCGCTTCAAATAAGGCATCCGGGAAAGACAGATTATAATGCACCCCGGAAATGGTCTGCATCCGGCGTCCATAGCGTACCCCTAAACCATGACGGTATAAGGTCTTGAAACGGCCAATATTGGAGCTGCCATATTGCGCCAGCGGAATGCGTTCTTCGGCATCATCCAGCATACACGGCATTGACAGCGGCCAGAGTTTTTCTTCATGTTCCAGCTGACGATACACCACGGCATGAATATCGCTTAAATAATTCAGTGCACCCGGAATACTGTCCTGCGGCGGAGTAATAAACTCCATTAATGCTTCGGAATAATCGGTGGTGATATGCGGATGAGTCAGTGCCGAACCCAAGCCCTTCGGATGGGCTGCCTGAGAGAGAAATCCATTGCTTTGCATACGCAGGCTTTCACGCTCAATACCGCGCAACATGCCGCGCAGTAGCGAAGAATCCACCCAAGTCGTTAAAGTATCTTGAGAGGTCGATTCGGGTTGACTCATTACAATCTCGCTTATCGCAAAAAACTACTAAAGAAAATCATCGGTTTATATCAGTATAACGCGATTTAGTGCCGGCACATTACATCCTGTATAGTTTTCAAACAAACCCACAACTTTATTTTTGGCAATTTTTTATCACAAAGTTGCTCTATAAGACATGTGAAATTTGTGATTTTATTATCCTATACCGCAGCGACTTCATAAAACATATGAATTATCAAGATATTTTGGATTTCTGGTTTGATGCAGCCCACCGCCCGCAGTGGTTTGCCAAAAGTGATGACTTTGACCGGCTGATTGCGGAGCGCTTTCAGGCCACGCATACGGCGGCCAGTCAGGCCGAGCTGTGGTCGTGGCGCAGCAGTGCCGAAGGACGGCTGGCCGAAATCATTGTACTGGATCAGTTTTCACGTAATTTATACCGCAATTCTCCGCGTGCATTTGCGCAGGATGCACTGGCGCTGGCTTTGGCTCAGGAAGCCATCAGCCTGAAACTGGATCAGCAGCTGAGTCCGGAGCAGCGCAGTTTTTTATACATGCCATTTATGCACAGTGAATCGCAGATAATCCATGAATTTGCTCTGAAACTGTTTCAACGGCTGGGCAACCCTGAAAATCTGAATTTTGAAAAGCAACATAAAGTGATCATTGAGCGCTTTGGCCGTTATCCACATCGCAATCAAATATTGGGACGCCAATCAAGCGCAGAAGAATTGGAGTTCCTGACCCAACCGAACAGCAGTTTTTAATTAAAACGCGGTTCATTCTCCCCTTGCAGTATCTTCACAGGAGAACAGCATGAAACATCTAATTCTTGGTTTAGGCCTCGGGCTCAGTCTGCTGCTGGGCGGCTGTGCCACCACACCATCCAAGCCGCTGACCTTTGACCAGCTGGGTCAATATTCGGTGACGCCGCTGAACAGCCAGACCTATCGCATCAGTTTTCAGGCCCGTCCCAACATGAGCTTTGGCACCGCCGAAGAAATTACCCTGGTCAAAGCTGCGCAAACCACGCTGCAACAGGGCCATACCTTCTTTAAAGTGCTGGATGATCCAAGTAACCGCAGCCAGCAGCCACCGCGTCAGGCTGTGGTCTATCCGGCACCGAGCTTTTATCCTTATGGCTATTATCGTCGCCATCCGGCTTTCTGGCCTGACCCATTTTATGACTACCCGCAGGTCATTAATGTTGACCCGATTCAGGTTTCCTATACGATTCAATGTTATAAAGATCAAAAAAGCGCCCCAAGTGATGCCTTTGATGCCCGCCTGATCTTGCAGTCACTGGGTGGAAAATACGGGCTCAGTCCAGGCGGTCAGGTGTTACAGCCACCGGTAGCCACTTCAAACTAGGGAAACATGCATGCAGACAGCGCCAGCACCGACTTCTCCAAACCTGCAACGCAGCAAGCGTTTTGCCACCATGGCCCTGATCACGGCCGTGCTGGCCTGGATCTGTTTAATGGTGCTGGCCAAACTGCTGCCTGACTATATCTGGCTGATTCATATTCTGATGCTGTCAGCTGAAGCTGGCGTGGTCGGCGGGCTGGCTGACTGGTATGCGATTACTGTGCTGTTTCGTAATCCCTTTGGCCGGCTGCCCATTCCCAAGTTTCTGCGGGACCATACTGAAATTATTCCGCGCAACAAAGACCGTATTGCCGAATCGATGGGACGTTTTGTTCAGGAAAATTTCCTGTCACCGCAAATTGTACAGCGCAGCCTGCACAATACCGATGTATCGCTGGCCGTGGGTAAATGGCTGGCCAATCCACAGAACAACCAGCAGGTCAGCCAGCTGATTCAACAGACCGTACCGAAGATTTTTGAATTTGTCGGGCAGGAACAGATTGGCCGCTTTATCCAGAACAACAGCGTGCAATGGGTCAAAAATACTGACATTAATTATCTGGCCAGTGAAATGCTGCGCGCAGTGCTGGAAAATGATTTCCATCAGGATGTGCTGCAACGCGGGCTGGATCTGGCGCATGACTGGATGCTGCAACATCCGGAAGAAACCCGCGAGCTGACCCGCACCCTGTTTAAAGAACTGGGCGTGTGGCGTCTGGCCAGAGGTGCCAGCTGGATTGGTATTGATGTACAGCAGCGCACCATCGACTCTTTACTGGAACGGGTCGATTCGATGCTGGCCGATCCCGATCATCCGTGGCGACAAAAAGTGGAAGATATGGCGCATCAGCTGATGCAACAGCTGGCCGATCAGGACAGTGCCGCCAGCCAACGCCTGAACCAGACCAAAAATGCCCTGCTGGACAGTCCGCAAGTGCTGAATTTTATTAGTGGTGCAGTGGTGATTTTGTGTGATGCAATCCGGGCAGATCTGGAAAAACCCGATTCCGGTATTGCGGAAAACCTGCGCGTGGCCATTCAGCAGGTCGGTGAGAACATTATCAGTAACGGCGCCGTACGCCAGTTGCTGAATGACAAAATGAGCGGCATCGCCGTCAATCTCTCTGACCAGTACAGTGAAAAAGTGATCCGTTTTATTAGTGAGCGGATTCATGAATGGGATTCACGCGAGATGATTGGCAAAATTGAAAACGAAGTCGGCGGCGACCTGCATATGATCCGGGTCAATGGCGTGGTGGTGGGGGCCTTTATTGGTCTGGCACTGGGGATTATCCGGGCGCTGGTCGAATTGATTTAATTCAGTTTTTTTCGCTCACCGCTTCAATTGCTGGCGGATGGCGGCTTATCATGCGATGTGCATACACAATAACGGTAGTCAATGGTCATGCTTGAACTTCAATCTAAACTTCCTGCGCTTGGTGTGACCATTTTTAGTGTCATGACCACCCTGGCTCAGCGCCTGAATGCCCTGAATGTGTCACAGGGTTTCCCCGATTTTCCGGCCCCACCGGCCCTGCTGGAGGCCCTGTGTCAGGCGACATTAGAGGGCCAGAACCAGTATCCACCCGGCGATGGGCTGTTATTGCTCAGAGAACAGCTGGCCACGCAAAAGCAGCAACAGACTGGCCGTTCGTTTGATCCTCACACCGAAATCAGTATTACCGCCGGCGCGACCATTGCCATTTTCTGTGCCATTCAGGCGGTGGTGCAGGCCGGAGATGAAGTGATTATTTTTGATCCCAGCTATGACAGTTATGCTCCCACCGTGCAACTGGCTGGCGGGAAAGCTATCCATCTGGCCTTGCAGCCGCCCCATTTTCAGGTCGACTGGAATCAGGTCAAAGATGCCATTCATGATCGTACCCGTATGATCATCGTCAATACTCCGCATAACCCGAGCGGTACGCTGTGGTCAGCCGAGGACTGGCATACCCTGATTGAGCTGATTCAGGATCGCAATATTGTCGTACTGTCCGATGAGGTCTATGAACATCTGGTCTATGATAGCCAGCAGCATTATTCAGCGCTTGATTTTCCAGCTCTGCACGAGCGCAGTTTTGTGATTGGTTCTTTTGGTAAAACCTTTCATGTCACCGGCTGGAAAACCGGTTATTGCATGGCCTCACCGGCTTTGATGCAGCTGTTCCGGCAGGTTTATCAGTTTGCCAATTTCTGTGGTGTGACCCCGGTGCAAGTCGCACTGGCACAATTTATGCAACAGCATCCGGAACATATTGCTGAACTGGCCGCGTTCTATCAGGCCAAACGTGACCGCTTTCAGGCCGGTATCCAGCACTCCCGTTTTCAGTGGATTCCCGCGCAAGGCACCTATTTCCAGAATCTGGACTATCGCGCCATCCGCCCGGATTTAAATGATCTACAGATGTGCCAGTATCTGGCCGAGCAGCACAAGATTGTCACAATTCCGATTTCTGCTTTTTATCAAACCCCGCCGGATGATTTACGCCTGATTCGGGTCTGTTTTGCCAAAAAAGATGAGACGCTGGATCGGGCCGCAGAGATTTTCTCGGCCTGTTAACATGAGTCAATAAGATCAGCTAAGTTACGCAATTGCTAAGGCTTTTTGCTACAGGCTCATGCTAGGGTAAAGCCATTCATGCACACGATCATAAACCGGTTACAGGATTGCTCATGCCGCAGCATCAACCTTTGGTGAATCAACACAAGCTCTGGAAAACCTTCCTGATTTTCCTGCTGCCGCTGATTGCCACCAATATTCTGCAAAACCTGTCTGGCACCATCAACACTGTCTTTGTTGGCCAGATGATGGGTGTCGATGCCATTGCAGCGGTGGCGGTATTCTTCCCGATTCTGTTCTGTTTGATGGCCTTTGTGATCGGGCTGTCAGCCGGTTCAACCGTGCTGGTCGGGCAGGCCTGGGGCGCGCAGAATATTGAAAAAGTACGCTGTGTGGTCGGCTCGACCCTGTTTATGACCCTGATTGGCGGCACCATCATTGCCATTTTAGGCGTGATTTTCGCCAAATCCATTCTGCTGGCGCTCGGTACCGATCCGCAGGTGATGCATCTGTCGTTGCCCTATGTGCAATGGATGCTGGCCGGTAGCCCGCTGCTGTTTGTCTATATTATTTACACCTCCATTTTACGCGGCGTGGGCGACAGTATTACCCCCTTAATTGCCTTAGGCATGACCAGCCTGATCGGGCTGTTTATTACCCCGGTGCTGATTGCCGGCTATTTTGGTTTTCCGCGTCTGGGGATTATTGCCCCGGCTATCGCCACCATTATTGGTTATCTGGCGGTGCTGATTTTTCTGGCGGTGTATCTGAACAAGAAAAACCATCCGCTACGACCGGATTGGCAATTGCTGAAAAATATTCGCCATCAACCGATCTTGAGCAAGATTATTTTACGTTTGGGCATTCCGACCGGCATTCAGATGGTCACCACGTCGGTGGCCGGTCTGGTAATTGTCGGGCTGGTCAACCGTTATGGCGCTGAAGCCACAGCGGCTTATGGTGCGGTGAATCAGGTGCTGAACTATATTCAGTTTCCGGCGCTGTCGATTGCCATTGCCGCCTCTATTTTTGGTGCGCAGGCGATTGGGGCTGGCAAGTCCGATTTACTGGCCAAAGTCACCCGTACTGCTTTGGGCATGAACCTGATGATTACCGGGATGCTGGTGGTACTGGCCTATTTATTCTCGAAATATTTAATGGCGCTGTTTATTACCGACCCGCAGGTGGTCGAGCTGGGCCAGCAGCTGCTGTTTATTGTATTGTGGTCAATTTTGTTCTTTGGGGCCAGTGCCATTTTCGCTTCGATTATGCGCGCCAGCGGGACTGTCACGGTGCCAATGATTATTAATGTGCTGGCAATTTTGCTGATTGAAGTGCCGTGTGCCTATCTGTTTAGTCAGTGGTGGGGATTACAAGGCATCTGGTATGCCTATGCGCTGGCCTTTGTCAGTCTGTGTATTTTACAGGGTCTGTATTATCAGTTTGTCTGGAAGAAAAAGACTATTGAGGTGTTAATTTGACGGCAGGAGATAGCGCCTGATTAATTTCCTGAATCACCGCTTGCGCTAATTGCGAAGATAATTGAATACCCTGAATCTCAGCGCCAATACGGCCATTAATCGGTTTGACCTGAATATGTTGATAGTCATAGCTCATATTAAATTTCCTTCATTTCTCTTTTGATGTTTTTAAAGGTTTCCACTCGGGATGAGCTGATGATGTCAAAACGGCTTATTCAAATCTGTCAAAAACTTGACAGTTTTATTCTGAATTTCAGATAAATAAAAAATGAAATATGCTGAACAGCCACAAAAAAGCCCGCTTAACGCAGGCTTCTTTAAAATACAGTTTATTTACGGCCTTTGCCCAGCTGGGTCGCCACCGCCATCACCCGCTGATAGCCACTTGGGACAATCCGCTGAATTAAATCAATAGCTTTGGCATCATTGCCAATCAATAAACGGCGTTTATCTTTTAAAACCGCATCCAGAATATCGCGTGCCGCATGCTCTGCCGGATAACGCAATAATTTATTGAAAGAGCGTATCGACTTTTCTGAGTTCATGCCCAGACTGCTGAGGCTGTCATTCATTTTCGCGGCGTTGGCAATATTGGTCCTAATCCCGCCCGGATGCACACACAGCGCACTCACGCCACAGTTCTGGATATCCAGTTCCTGACGCAACGACTCGGTATAACCACGTACCGCAAACTTGGTCGCGTTATAGGCCGATTGGGTTGGCTGCGCAGTAATCCCGAACAGGCTGGAAATATTGACAATATGGCCATCACCAGTCTGTTTGATATATGGTAAAAATTCTTTGGTGCCATGCACCACGCCCCAGAAATTAATCCCGACAATCCACTCCAGGTCTTCATAAGAGGCACCTTCAACGGTCGATCCTAAGGCCACCCCGGCATTGTTAAAAATCATATTGACCGAGCCATGATCCTGTACGGTCTGTTCAGCCCAGTGCTTCATGGCCGCCCGATCTGCCACATCCACCTGCGCCGTGGTCACTCGCACGTTATAATCACTCAGCAAGGCTTTGGTTTTAGCCAAACCTTCTTCATTAACATCACTTAAAGACAGATGACAGCCCTGCTGGGCCAATAATACGGCCAGCTGCTGGCCAATGCCTGAACCTGCTCCGGTAATCGCCGCGACTTTATTTTTAAAATTTTTCATTCCGCTTCCTTTTTATGGATGGTCTTGCTGCGTCCCTCAGGCACGGCAGCGCACTTCAATTTCACCACTCAAATATAATTTTGACAATAATCATTGTCAACACAAAAGCCTGCAGATTTCTGTCTGCTGCGTTCAAATCTGAGTGCCAAACTTCGCACTTAGCGCAAAATCTTGTTAATCTATAGCAATATAGGATGTGAACTGGCCTTTTTACTATGACCGAAGCACAACACCCCGCTCCCCAAAATGCGCAGAATACCCAAAATAAAGAGCGCCAATTTAAAGGATTATCGCTGAGCGAGCGCAAACAGCTACGCCGGGAAAAACTGATTGAAGCCGGCCTGCACGCCTATGGTACGCATGGTTTTTTTGCGGTCACGGTGAAAGATATTTGTACCGAGGCCAAACTCACCGAGCGCTATTTCTACGAATCCTTCAAAAAAAGTGAAGACCTGTTCCAGACCATTTTTTTACAGCTGATTGATGCACTGCAACACAATGTGATGCAGGCCATCATGCAGGCCTCGACCAATCCGCAAAAAATGATTGAAGCCGGTTTAACTGCCCTGCTGACTACGCTCAAAGACAACCCACAGATGGCACGGATTATTTATATTGATGCCATGCTGGTACAGGAACTGCATAATCAGGCCACCATTCAGGAAAGCATGGCGCGCTTTGACCGCATGATTCAGGCCTTTGTCATGCTAATGATGCCAAACCTGCAGCATTCAGAACGCGAACTGTCATTAATTGCCAGCGGCCTGAACGGTTATGTCACCCAAATTGCCATCCGCTGGGTCATGAGCGGCTTTAAGCAGTCAATGGATGAAGTGCTCAGCGCCTGTAGCGTGGTGTTCATTTCCCTGCTCGAACATTTTTCCGAAGCGGAGCCAGAAAGTAGCAAAAAAGCCTGAATCCCTGTCATCAAACTGCAAGAAAAATTAAATATTTGAATCTTTTATTTAAATTTTTTTAAATGAATTCTGGATTCAGCCCATTCTGTACAAAAAATTGTCACAAAACATTGCGAAAATAGCGCTACCTGCCCTTTCTGCAATGATACTGTCATAATTAATCTTTGTAATAAGCCTGTCATAAATATAAACGGTTCACCGTTCACTTATAGGGTATTGCGTTGTGAAAGATGACTACATTTTAATTGTCGATGATGAACTTCCAATCCGAGAGATGATTCATACCTCACTGGATATGGCCGGCTTTCATTGCTTACAGGCCGAAGATGCCAAACAGGCGCATCAGATGATCGTCGATCAACGCCCGGCACTGATTTTGCTGGACTGGATGATGCCTGGCGGCGTCAGCGGTGTTGATTTATGTCGTCGTTTAAAACGTGATGAAAACCTGGCGGAAATTCCGGTGATCATGCTGACTGCACGCGGTGAAGAAGACCACAAGGTTCAGGGTCTGGATGCCGGTGCCGACGACTACATGACCAAACCGTTTTCTACCCGTGAGCTGGTATCACGCATCAAAGCCGTACTGCGCCGTGCCAATGCCCTGAATGGTGAAAAAACCATTGATGCCAACGGCCTGATTCTAGATCCGGTCAGCCAGCGCGTCAGCTTTGGCGACAACATTCTGGACATGGGTCCAACCGAATATCGTCTTTTGGCCTTCTTTATGACGCATCCGGAACGTGCCTATACCCGTGCACAACTACTTGACCAGGTCTGGGGTGGCAACGTATATATTGAGGATCGTACCATTGATGTGCATATTCGTCGTTTACGCAAGGTGCTGGAGCCATTTGGCGCAGACCGCTTTGTACAAACGGTTCGTGGCACTGGATACCGTTTCTCAACCCGTGCGGATGTCGCCTTAGGTTAATCGCTTTTTATGTATGAACCATACCCTGTCCCCGAACTGGCCCGTGACCACAAGAATGTCCGTTACAGCAGTTTGTGGACTTTTGCCAAACAAGATCTCCGTTTACTGATCTTTTTTTTAGTAATTGCAGGTTTTATTGGTCTCGGGATCGAACAGTTCTGGATCTGTATTTTTATTGGCTTTCTGGCGTTTTTCGCCACCCAAATGCGCTCCCTCTATCTGGTCAATGACTGGATTGCCAACCGTCCCTATGATGTCCCCCCCAATTTGCATGGCATTTGGGGGGCTTTATTATTTAATGTCTACCGCTCGCAGCGTCAGGAACGTATTGTCCAGGCCGAAATGGTCGGGCTGATTGACCGCGCTCAGTCGTCACTAGTGGCCCTGGCCGAAGCGGTAGTGCTGATTGATGATAACCATCAGATCGAATGGTGGAACCCGGCAGCAGAGCGCCTGCTCGGCATTCAGCCACTGGATCGTGGTCGCAATATTTTAACCATTTTGCGCCAACCGGCATTTATTGAATATTTTCATCATATTGATCAGGCACCAGATGGCTTGAAAATCAAATCGACCGTGCTGGATGAACACTATGTGCAGGTCAAAATGACCCGCTTTGGTGGCGAAAGCCGCCTACTGGTGGCACATGACATGACCCGGATGCACAATCTGGAACAGATGCGCAAAGACTTTGTCGACAATATCTCGCACGAATTACGCACCCCGCTGACCGTACTGAGTGGCTATATTGAAACCTTTACCGACCAGGAAGACATGAATCCGCGCTGGAAACGTGCCTTTGAACAGATGCAGTCGCAGACCCGGCGTATGAATGCGCTGGTCAATGACCTGCTGCTGCTGTCGCGTCTGGAAAATGAAAAAACCATTGCCAAAAACCAGATTATTGACATGCCAAGTTTGATGAACCAGCTGTTTGATGATGCGCATGCCTACAATATTGATTATGGCCATACCCTAAATCTGGATATCGACAGTCATTGCGACCTGATTGGCTCCGATATGGAACTGGCCAGTGCCTTTAGCAATTTAATTACCAACGCCATCAAATACACCCCGAAAGGCGGCACCATTACCATTGGCTGGCATGATGATGGCGAGCATGGCTATTTTAGCGTGCAGGACACCGGCATCGGCATTGATCCGAAACACCTGCCGCGTCTAACCGAACGTTTTTATCGGGTAGATAGCGCGCGTAGCCGTCAGACCGGCGGTACCGGTTTAGGGCTGGCCATCGTCAAGCATGTCTTGATGCAGCACAATGCCCATTTAGAAGTCGAGTCCAAAGAAAATAGCGGCTCAACCTTTAAGGCCGTCTTTCCCAAAGAACGGCTGTATAGCCTTTAAACCGAATACCCATAAAAATGCCCGGATTAATCCGGGCATTTTTCATTTCAATACAAACAGCTTAAAGGCGATGACCCATGGCTTTGCCCATTTCCACCAGAGAATTGGCCTGATACTGTGCATCCCACTGCATTTTATCCTGTTCAAATAAAATCACTGCGGTAGAACCGAGATAAAAACGGCCTAATTCGGCGCCTTTTTCCAGGAACAGGTCATGCTGGTTCAGCTCCAAACGGCCCGATGGTTTGACCTTGCCGGTGGCAACCGTTTCAATACCGGCCACAATCATGGCACCCACCAGCACCACCGCCATCCGGCCCATCTCGGTATCAAACAGGCAGACCATGCGTTCATTACGGGCAAACAGTCCCGGAATATGTTCTGCCGTGGTCTGGTTCACTGAAAACAGCTCGCCCGGTACATACAGAGTTTCAGTTAAGGTACCGGCAAATGGCATATGCACCCGGTGATAATCCCGCGGTGATAAATACACGGTGGCAAACTGGCCATTTTTAAATGGCTCGGCCAGCTGCGGATCGGCAATCAGGTTTTCAACCGTAAAATTCTGGCCTTTGGCCTGAAAAATTGCACCATCTTCAATTTTACCCAGCTGGGAAATCGCGCCATCAGCCGGAGAAACAATGCTGTTCGGATCGGCATCGACCACACGCACCCCATCTTTTAAGGCACGGGTAAAGAATTCATTAAAGGATTTGAATTTCAGGGCATTGCCTTGCTCGGCAATCGACATATCAATTCCGTACTGCATTTTAAATGCCTGAATTACTGCATTTTTCACCATCGGGTGTTCACTGGCAGCAATTTTACCCACCACACGAGACAACTGGTGCTGGGGTACCACGCGCTGGGCCTGAATAAATAATTGTTTTTTTAAACGAGATGTGAGGCTCAAGACGGCAACTCTCCGGTAATGATAGGACTGTCGAGGCGATTGCCCCATTCACTCCACGCACCTGCATACGCCCGGATTGGCCAACCCAGTAAACGGCCCAGAATATAGGCCAGACCGGAACGATGATGAGACTGGCAGTACACCACCACCGGTTGGCTTAAATCAAAGCCAAGTTGTTCCAGACGTTGCTGCGTGCGTTCTAGCGGATGCAATTTTAAATGATTTTCGCGGTCAAGGGCAGTACTCCACTCGAAATGTCGGGCGCCCGGCATGTGACCGCCGCGTCGCGCCGCCAGTCGCTGTCCGCTATATTCTTCTGCAGTGCGGCAATCCCAGAGTTGCAGTTCAGCACTTTGTACCTGCTCTAATAACGCATCATATTGAATTTGATACTGATCATTCAGCTGTACCGGCACCAAATGCTCAACCGGCGCAAAGCTCGGCAGCTCCGACGAGGTCGGCAGACCGGCCGCCAGCCAGGCATGAATCCCACCATTGAGCAGGCTAGTATTTTCAAAACCTAAACAATGTAAATTCCACAGCAAACGCCCGGCCCAGGCTCCGCCTTCATCGTCATAGGCCACCACATGATGCTCAGGGGAAATATTTAAATAGCGGATCAGTTCTTCCAGGCCGTCCTGCTCCGGCAATAAACCCGAAGCATACTCTTCCTGACGCAGCAATAGTTTTGGCTTTACATGTAGCGCATGTGGAATATGCAGCTGTTCATAGACCGAGTTGCGGCTTAAATCGACAATACGTAATTTTTCACTGCCTAAATAGGGCACCAGGTCTTCGGCTTCAATCAACAGACCGAAATTGATCGTGGCATCATTCATCGTGGTTGTATGTTTTATCACTATCCTTGTCCCTGATGTTAGCACAAGTCATTTTTAGGATTATCCTGAATTTCTGCATTCCTTGCGCAGAAAAATGGATAGAGGTCAACCCGCCATCAGGGAGAGGACGAGGTCCAGCCTTTGTACTGGACCTGGCCTGTATTTTTGCTTATTCCTGAATATCAAACACCTGACGCAAATAAGCGAGGAAGGTGTCGTTGTCGGTCATGGTTTTGCCCGGACTGTCGGAAATTTTGGCCACCGACTGACGGTTACATTCCACCAGCTTTAACACAATATTCAGCGGAGTTTGTCCCATATCATTGGTTAGGTTGGTGCCAATCCCGAAACTGACCTGAAAGCGGTCTTTAAAGTAGTTGTGTAGCGCCCAGGCTTTTTCCAAGGTCAGGCCATCACTAAAGGTCAGCATCTTGGTTTTGCTGTCAATTTTCAGCTTTTTATAATGGGCATAGGCTTTGTCGCCCCAGCTATACGGGTCACCACTGTCATGGCGCAGGCCATCAAACAGTTTGGCAAAATACAGGTCAAAATCACGCAGGAAGGCATCCATCCCGACCACATCGGTCAGGGCAATCCCCAAGTCACCCCGATATTCCTGTACCCAGGTTTCCAGCGCCGCTTTCTGGAAGTCACGTAAACGCACATCCAGCGCCTGAAAGGCCTGTAAAAATTCATGCGCCATGGTGCCAATTGGAGTAATGCCAAGCTGTTTGGCCAGCAGCACATTGCTGGTGCCGCGGAATACACCCGGCGCGGCGGCATTAATCTGCTGCACCACATGCTTTTGCCAGGCAAAGCTGTAACGGCGGCGTGTACCAAAATCCGAAACCAGAAATGGCGGATCTTCCGGATTCTGCTCGGCGGCATATTGCTGCACCAAGGCCACTTTGGCCTGTAGACGGCGTTCACCTTCGGCCAGCACCTCGTCACTGCGAATACGGCTGAAATACAGCTCATTGACAATGGCCAGCACAAAAATCTCGAACATCATGGCCTGAACCATCGGGCCTTCTACCACAATATCCAGACGCCCTTCACTGTCGATGCCGGCACGAATAAAACGGCGCTTGAGCTGGAACAGTTCCAGATAATCGACAAAGTCGCTTTTGATAAAGCGTAAACTGCGCAAATACTGCAGTTCATCTTCGCTAAATTTCAGGCGGCACAAATGATCCAGCTGTGCATTTAAATCATCCAGAATATCCGCCAGTGGATAGACCGTATCTTCCAGATTACGGCAGCGGAAATGATAGACACTGTGGGTTTGCGGGAATTTATGTAAGACCACCTGTAGCATGGTAAATTTGTACAAGTCGGTATCAAGCAAAGAGTGGATGATTGGTGCCATAAGAGTTCGTTTTTGCTGTACTCCTTGCATTAAAGCATAATTTTTACAGCGATATTTAACCTTTTGTATCGACCATTGGGTAAGAACCTGGCGCTCGGCTAGTCCTCACTCAGCTTCTGAAATTGCTGCTGTTGGCCAAATACCCGGGCAAATTCTTCGGCAGTCAGCTGGCCAGTCTGGACCGCGTGAGCATCACAATCGACCTGACGTAACTGCCGGGCAATACCCCACTCGGCTTTTACAATGGCTGCCATTAGCGCGGTATGACCTTTCTGGTCACGTGCACAGCGGTCGGCGCCATAGGCCAGCAAGGTGCTGACAATTGGCTGATGGCCATAATACGTCGCCATCATTAATGGCGTAAAACCGGCCGAATTACGGACATCGACCGGAAAACCGTGCTGTAAAAATTCCTGAATCACGTCATGCTGGCCACTGCGGGCAGCCGCAAAAAACAGATCAATCAGCTCTTGTGCGGCAGATGATGCTACGGTTTGGCTTGTGGCCGAGAATGAATCTGCTTGTGCCCAGGCTGGTGCTGCGCCTACTCCCAGGCTGAACAGTCCGGCACAGAGCATGGTGAAAATACGCATCTTGCTGCTCCTGTCTGAATCGGCAAAATAAAGAGGTGCCTGTAAAACTCCCCCTAGGGTGCAGGAAAGGTTTGGAGTTTTACAGGACTTTTCGGAGGTGATGCGCTATACCCTAGTCACCAGTTCCTCAAGACCAATCGAGATTAGTCTTTTAATTTTGCAGCTTTAGCTTTAACCGTCGCCAGGTTACCGTTCACCGCTTTGGTCATACGGGTACCGTAGTCTGCATCTGCCTTGTAGAAATAAGACAACATGATGTGCTTGGTTTCTGAATCTTTCACTGCACCTAAGTCAGCAGCCAAGTTCATGATCAGGTCATCTTTCTCTTTAGCTGTGTATGAACGGTACAGCTCACCTGCCTGCTTGAAGTTCTGCTCTTTCACGCCAATTTGCTGTACATGACCAGATAATGGTGTTTGTACCGCACGTGCTTTTTCAGTGGCAGCTTTTGGCTCTTTACGGCTTGGCTCATAGTTCACATCTGAGTCACGCTCAGATACATTCATGTAGCCATCCTGGTTATTGTTGTTCACATTTACCACTGGACGGTTGACTGGAATCTGCTGATGATTTGCACCCAGACGGTACATTTGTGTATCTGAATAAGAGAAGATACGGCCTTGTAACAGACGGTCTTCTGATGGCTCGATACCTGGAACCAGGTTACCTGGCGCAAATGCTGACTGTTCAGTTTCATTGAAGAAGTTCTTCGGCATACGGTTCAGGGTCAAGGTACCGACTTTAGTTTCTGGAACCAGCTCAGTTGGCCAGATTTTAGTTGGATCTAGCGGATCGAAATCAAACTTGCCCAGGTCTTTAGGATCAAGCACCTGAATATACAGATCCCATTTCGGGAAGTTACCTGCATAGATGTTGTTATAAAGATCATTGGTCAAATGGTTGAAATCTTTACCTTGCTGCTCAGCCGCTTCTTTCACGTTCAAGCCCTTCACGCCTTGTTTAGAACGGAAGTTGAATTTCACGTACTTGTATTCGCCTTTGTCGTTATACAGTTTGTAAGCGTGAACCCCAAAACCGTCCTGTTCGCGGTAGCTGGTTGGAACACCTTGCTTGCCGTATACATAGGTCAGCATGTTGGTTGCCCATGGCTGGCTCGACAAGAAATCAAACACACGGTTGGCATCTTGTACGTTAGTCACCGGGCTTGGCTTCATGGCATGAATGAAGTCTGGGAATTTGATCGCATCACGGATAAAGAAGACCGGTGTCTGGTTACCGACCAAGTCCCAGTTACCTTCTTGTGTGTAGAACTTCACTGCGAAACCATGTGGGTCACGTAGGGTCTCTGGTGAGCCTTTACCATGAATTACGGTAGAGAAACGTAGGAAAACTGGAGTTTTAGTACCGGCTTTGAACAATGAAGCAAGGGTCAGATCAGATAGGTCTTTGGTTGCAACGAATTCACCATAGGCACCCGTACCACGCGCATGTACCACACGCTCAGGAATACGCTCACGACCAAAACGTTGTAATTTTTGAACTAATTGTACATCTTGAAGTAAAACGGAACCATTTGGACCAGCAGTGATCGAGTTCTGGTTATCCCCCACTGGCGCGCCGTTATCTTTAGTTAATGGGGCAGCTTGTGCGGCTGTGACAGTTGCAAGCATTGCAACCAGTAATGAACGCTTAAACATTTCTAAATCTCTCAATTTATTACCTTTCCTGCATGGGCTAAGATACTCGAGAGTAAAAAATAGATAAAACTGATAATTTTTATAAATTCAATCGTGTTTTTAGATTATTTAAAATATTATCAAATATAGTCAATAGATTAGAATACATTTTAAGCAGAGCTAATCTGCAGACTTGCTGCGGTTCTTGTACAATGCACATAATTTTCAGTTTTTGAGTCAAATATGCGCGCATTATTACAGCGAGTGCTAGAAGCCAAAGTCGTTGTTGAGGGTGAAACAACCGGAGAAATTCAGCACGGTATTCTGGTTTTTTTAGGTTTGGGCAAAGACGATAATCTGGACAAAGGCAAAAAGCTGATTGATAAAATCCTGAAATATCGCTTTTTTGATGATGAACAGGGCAAGATGGGCTGGAATGTCAGCCAGGCCGGCGGCGGTATTTTACTGGTATCGCAGTTTACCCTGATGGCCCAGACCCAGAAAGGTTTACGCCCTGACTTTGGCCCGGCGATGCCCCCCGCGCAAGCCAAAGAACTGTATGATCAGCTGGTGGACTATGCCAAAAGCCAGTTTGCACAGGTAGAAACCGGTATTTTTGCCGCCGATATGAAAGTGCATCTGGTCAATGACGGGCCGGTGACCTTTCAGCTGGAAATTGAATAAGCCAATGCTTGGTGCATAAAAAAGGTCTTCCACTGGAAGACCTTTTTCTTGGGCGTTTCGACGCAGCAATCAGATTGATTTACCAGTTTTCTGCTTAATAAACTGACGCGCCATTTTAATTTTTTCTTTGACCGGTTTCGGCAGCTTTGGTGGTACCAGTTTCGCCACCTGGTTAAACCAGACCAGCAGACCAAAATCACCTTCCATTTTAATGGTGCCATTTTGCATGCCGGTCATAAAGGCAGTCGGATCGCCTTTCATCAGGGTTTTCACGCCCTGCTCGCTGTCGGCGAACTGCAAAATAAAATCGGCTTTTTCAGCATCACCCGACACGGTATCAATGTCGCCATTATTGACAATAATCTGGCGGGCAAAACCGGTATCGGTACCAATCTGGATGCGGAACTGACGCTCATGAACCAACTCAATAAATTTAGGGCTGGTACGGGCTAGCTGCTTCATACGCAAAGCCAAACCTGTCACGAGCAAATCAAGCGGATCCGTGCTGACATCAACCAGAGGAAGTTTCACGACAGGAATTGAGGAAAGTTTCATGACGTCCGAGCCTATTGTAATTGTTGGGTTAGATTGCTTTTCATCCTACCATAAACAGCTGATTTTTCAGCAAGGCTTTGTATAACAATCATTATCGAAAGTAAAAAAAAATGTACATGACTGTACATTTTTTGGACGTCTTATCTGTATAGACTTAACGGCTGGAATACTGCTGCTGGTCATCTTCATACACTGGGGTATGTTCGATATAACGTCTTTTGGCCAATGCACGCTCTGCACGACGGTCTTCGCGTAGCAGAAGCAATGTCACAACAATCATCGCCAGGGTTAATGCAGACAGATAGCTGTAGGTCACAGGCAGTTCAAAAACAGTTTGTACGCTAAAACGGACCGTTTCCAAAATGCCCCAGAATGCCATACCGGCCAACATGAAGCTTAACCAACGACGATAAGGCGAAAAGAAAACAGCAATCAAAGCAGCCGCTACCAAGCTCAAGCCGACTATAGTTGCTAAATTCGCTGTTAACATAAAAACCTCCGTCCAAAAATGGATGTGGATCTTGTCGAGTCCCCATGCCATCTTCAATACTTGTAAATGAATGGCAAGGCCAATTTCAAATCTATGGAAGCATTATGAGTAGTTTTCTGGATAAAAAAAGACTTAAATTTTGACCACGCGACACACATTGTCGCAATATTATATTGTCATTACACTTTTTTAATTTTAAAGATTTCTGAAGATAAGGCTACTCCTTCTTTCGCGTGTCATTACAAAAAAACAACCTGCAAAACTGCCCTGAAAAATATTTTTTTCGATGTTTTTAAAGCAGATTTCGATTCAGTCAAAAAATGAACATTTGCCCTTGTTCACTGATTTTGCATAAAAAAAGCGCAGCCCTTATGCTGCGCTTGATTCAACCTGTGATGTGCTTAAGCCCGGTTCAGGTCTTTATCATGGACACCTAATAGATACAAAACACCATCCAAGCCAACGCTGGAAATCGCCTGATTGGCATTTTCACGTACCAGCGGTTTGGCACGGAAAGCAACCCCCAGACCGGCAATGGATAGCATTGGCAGGTCATTGGCACCATCACCTACCGCAATGGCCTGCTCCAGAGAAATACCCATTTTCTCGGCCAGTTCACGCAATAGCAGAGCTTTACGCGCACCATCCACAATATGGCCTTTCACTTCCCCGGTTACCACGCCATGCTCGACATCCAGAATATTGGCATGTACTTCATCAATCCCCAGCTTGTCCTGCAGATATTCGGCAAAGTACTGGAATCCACCCGATAGAATCGCAGTGCGATAGCCCAGGGCTTTTAAGGTCGAAATCAGACGCTCGGCGCCTTCAGTCACGGTTAAACGCTCGGCGATTTTTGGCAGAACCGACGCATCCAGACCTTTTAGCAAGGCCACACGGGCACGGAAACTTTGCTGAAAATCCAGCTCGCCCTGCATGGCGCGCTCGGTAATTTCAGCCACTTGTGCACCGACACCGGCTTCAATCGCCAGTTCGTCAATCACTTCCTGCTCAATTAAGGTTGAGTCCATGTCAAAGCAGACCAAACGACGGTTACGGCGATAAGCATTGTCTTCCTGTACCGCGACATCGACGCTTAGCGCGTTGGACAGGCTTAAACAGGCGGCACGCATGGCTGCGGCATCGAGCATCTGACCGCTTAAACCAAACTGCACACAGGCACGTTTTGGCCCCTGGCTGGAACCATCTGCTGCCGGACGGCCAGACAGACGGGTCACGGTCTCAATATTGAAACCCTGGCTGGATACAATTTGTGTTACTGCCTGCAGATGAGAGGCATTGAGTTCTGGCGCCAAAGCCGTCACGATGTAACGGGTACGGCCACCTTCATTGACCCATTGTTCATACTCTGTTGCAGAGATCGGTTTAAAGCGCACAGTTAAGCCAATATCATGTGCTAAAATCAGGATCTCTTTCATGGCTAATGCGGTAGCCGTCTGGTCATCTGATGAGACGACAATACCTAAAGTCAACTGGTTATGAATGACCGCCTGACCGACATCTAAGATTTGTAAGGAATGAGCGGACAGAACCTGCATTAATCGAGTAAACTGATTCGGTTGGTCAGGTCCTAAAAATGATATAAGAATGATTTCTCGCATGAATTGACTCGGGTCTGAGCTACAACTATTGTTAGAATCATAATCGAAATTAAGTAGAATTACTTTGGAAGTTTACGTTGAATGCGCCTAGACAAGGGCTATTTGCTAGCCTACTGACCATAAGTTTTGCCTTGCATACCTTTTTACTGGTACTGGCAACGACTCACCAGCTCAATGAAAATCGGGCCAGTCAAGGCCAGCTGATCACCAGCCAGCTGGTCACAGACAGCCTGTCCGAGCTGGAACCGGCCAATACCGTTTCACTGGCGCTTCTGGCCGATCGTTATGCCACCAACCCGAGTATTGCCTCAATTCGCATTCTGAATACCAACAATCAGGTGCTGGCCACCGGTGGCCTGGCCAAAACCCGTCAGGGTGAAGTCTTTGTACGCGATGCGCTGCAAAACGAAAAGAAAGTCGGCACCATTGAAGTGACCCTGGTCAAACCAAGTATTGGCGAAATTCTGCGTACCCAGTGGATGGCGATTCTCAGTTCGCTGTTTATTCATGCCCTGCTGTGGCTGGCCTATCGTGCGATTGCCCGTCCAAGCCGTTCAGAATATCTGGCGCGTATCAACAATGAATCGCGTCTGAAACACGAAATCCAGAATCTGACCCAGGCACTGGAGCAGGAAAAACACAATACCGCATTGGCGATTGCACAGGCGCAGCAACAGGCCAAAGCCGCACCAAAACTGAAAGAAAACAAACCGGCCCCGGTTGATCAGCATACAATTTCGTTAAACATCCAGTTCTATGATCCGAAACAGTTGATGGATACGGTCAACAAAACCGTTTCGGTGCCGTATTTTAATCTATGCCAGATTTTCCTGAACAAGAGCATCGAGCTGTGTGTGCAGCACTATAAACTTAGCCAGCAGGATATCACCACGGTACAACCATTCCATGAAGATGGCGCCACCTTAAGCATGTCGGCCGATAAACCGAATGCGGCACCGTGTCTGGCGATGATTGGCACCGTGTTCCAGCTGCTGTCTGAAGTGCTGTATAAACGCTACCGTGAAGAAAAACGCTTTGTGCTGCAAACCCGCAGTGCACTGTCCAGCCCGGTCGATGCCATGCAGCTGTCTTCGGTGCAGGCGGCAGAACGCTTGGTCAGCCAGCTGTCAGCTAAGGAAAATGCGGTGCATTTACCGCATGAATTACTGAAAACTCTGTCCGATCATTATGAACTGGTCAGTATGCCAAACCCGACCAATGTGCTGACCCGGCATGCCTATATGGTCAATGGCCTGGACAGTGAAGCGGCCGAACTGGCCCAGCAGTTAAGAACTGAAATTTTACGTGGCAAGCACTCTAAAGCGTCTTAAGACGCAGCAGCCGCTGTCGTCTGATCAAAATCCTGACCCGTGTCAGGATTTTTTGATAGAGGCTTAGAGTTTGAGGAGCTTTTTTTGCAGTAAATAGGCCTGTGCACTGTGCAGGGGCTGTTCCGGTTCCGGCTGCACTTTCTGCCAGTGGCCATCGGACTGCAATTCCCAGGCATTCTGGTTGTCATTTAAATAGCTGCGTAAACCATCTTCGACAATACATTTCTTGATCTTGCTGTCCAGAATCGGGAAACAGGTTTCAACCCGTGAGAACAGGTTACGTCCCATCCAGTCAGCGCTGGCACAGAACAGTTTTTTCTCGCCGCCATGTTCAAAATAATAGACGCGGGTATGTTCCAGGAAACGACCAACAATCGAACGCACCCGGATATTGTCTGACATGCCCGGCACTTGGGGAATCAGGCAGCAAATCGAACGGATAATCAGATCAACCTGCACCCCGGCCTGCGAGGCACGGTATAGCGCCGCAATCAGTTGTGGCTCGGTCAGGGCATTGACTTTAATCATGATCTGCGCGGCTTTGCCGGCCTGGGCAAATTCAATTTCCTGTTCAATCAGTTTCAGCAGTTCAGTGTGCAGGGTGAACGGCGCATGCAGCAGGTTTTTCAGTTTGGCCATTTTGCCCATGCCGGTCAGTTCCTGGAACATGCGGTGCACATCTTCACAGATATCCGGCTGGGTGGTCATCAGGCCGTAGTCGGTGTACATGCGCGCATTGCCGGCATGGTAGTTACCGGTGCCCAAGTGCACATAACGCACCAGCTGGTCCTGCTCGCGGCGTACCACCAGAATCATTTTGGCATGGGTTTTATAGCCGACAATGCCATACACCACTACCGCACCGGCTTCCTGCAGCACGTTGGCAACCATGATATTGGATTCTTCGTCGAAGCGGGCACGCAGTTCAATGACCGCAGTGACTTCCTTGCCATTACGCGCCGCTTCAGCCAGTACCTGCACAATTTCCGAGTCCGGACCACTGCGATACAGGGTCTGTTTAATAGCCAGCACATGCGGATCTTTGGCCGCTTCTTTGAGTAGGCTGATCACCGGCTGAAAAGAATCAAACGGATGATGCAGCAATACATCCTGCTTCTTCAGCACCTCAAAAATCGGTTTCTGCTTGCGAAACACCGGCGGAATCACCGGGCTAAAAATTGGATATTTCAGTTCCGGACGGTCAAAACTGGTGGTGAGACGCGACAGGTTAATCGGGCCACTGGTCTGATACAGCTGCTGCTGATCCAGATCAAACTCATCTAGCAAGTAGTCAATAATACTCTGCGGGCAGTCATCTTCAATTTCCAGACGCACCGCGCGACCAAAACGGCGTGATGACAGCTCATCTTTTAAGGCCACCGCCAGATCATCGACATCTTCCGACAGAATCAGGTCGGCATTTCGGGTCACACGAAAAGCATAGCAGCCGGTGGCTTTCATGCCCGGGAACAGGTCATTGATATGCTGCTGGATAATTGCCGTCAGGAAAATCTGTTCCTCCCCTTCCCCGGCCACTTCAGGCGGCAAGGCAATTAAGCGCGGCAAGGAACGTGGGGCTGGCACAATCGCCATTTCAATTTCACGGCCAAAGGCATCCTTACCTTCCAGACTGACAATAAAGTTCAGGCTTTTATTGACCAGTCGCGGAAACGGATGTGATGGGTCCAGACTGATTGGGGTCAGTACCGGCTGGACCTGTTTGGCAAAATACTGGGCAATCCAGGGTTTATGCTTGTCCTGAATTTGCGGATATTGAATAAAACGAATCCCGGCCTGCTGCAACTGCGGCAGAATGTCCTGATTTAAGGTGCGATATTGCAGCTCGACCGCCGCATGAATTTCTTCAGATAACTGTGCCAGCACCAGTTCGGTCGGAATTGCATCCGGAGTGCGGGTCAGGGCATTTAAATCCAGCTGTTTCATTAAACCCGCCACGCGGATTTCAAAAAACTCATCCAGATTTCGGGAAAAAATAATCAGAAAGTTTAAGCGTTCCAGCAGCGGCAGACGCTCATCCAGCGCTTGGGCCAATACCCGTTGATGGAACTCGAATAATGCCAGTTCCCGATTGAAATAGGTCATGGATGAATGCTGAAAATCGCTCATATCTCACTCTATGCTGTCTTACAACAGTCTGTTTGTGCCGCCTCTGTGAGGGCATCTTAGAAATTGAATATGACAGTTGTGTTACAAAAATAACCAAATGATGAAAATTAGCCCAAATTTGTTCAAAATAAAAATCTGTTTTTTATCATTTTTTTGTTTTTTGTCTAAGTAAAAAGACAGCATATTCAATATGCTAAAGCCTCCTTGCCTTAATGACAGCCAGATGACAGCTGTCCTTTATTGGCGCTGCCGGCTGGCCCAATAGCTGGCCAGCGCCGGTCCGGAAATATTGTGCCATAAACTGAAGATGGCGCTCGGCACGGCAGTCACCGGTGACGCGGCAAAATGCACCGCCGCCAAGGCCACGCCCAAGCCAGAATTCTGCATTCCGACTTCAATCGACACCGCTTTGCTGTCGGCATAGGGTAATTTAAATAAACGCGCCGCCCAGAAACCGAGTAAATAGCCCAGGCCATTGTGCAGCATCACCACCGCTAAAATCAGCAAGCCGCTTTCCAGAATCTGTGCCCGGCTGCCGGCAATAATTGCCGCGACAATGGCAACAATCGCCACCACCGAAACCAGCGGCATCAGGGTAATGGAACGCTCCACCTGAGTTTTAAACAGCGTGCGCAGCAGCAGGCCCAGTACAATCGGGAACAGTACCACCTGTAAAATCGAGCTCAGCATGGACCAGGCATCAATTTCAATCCACTGGCTGGCCAGCACAAAGAAAATTGCCGGGGTCAGCAGCGGCGCCAGCAAGGTCGACACCGAAGTACAGGCCACCGACAAGGCGGTATTGCCTTTGGCCATATAGGTAATTACATTGGAAGCCGTACCACCCGGGCAGCAGCCAACCAGAATCACCCCAATGGCAATTTCCGCCGGTAACCGGAACAAGGCACATAACAGATAGGCCAACAGCGGCATCACCATAAACTGCGCGGCCACGCCAATCGCGACTGCTTTCGGGCTTTGCAGCACGCCTTTAAAATCCTGCAGTGACATGGTCATGCCCATACCAAACATGATGATGCCAAGCATCCAGGTGATATAGGCTTTTAACCAGACAAAAGCCTCTGGCTGATACATGGCAATCACGGCAAATAGCAGCACCCACAGGGCAAAAGTTTTCTGTACAAACTGGCTAAAACCTAACACCATAGACCTCGGCACGTTCTGAATGAATGATTCGGGCCAATCAGGCCAGGCTTGGCTGTGCAGCAGGCTGTAACAGGCCCAACACATCTTTGCTATAGACCCGTTTTACCCCATGCGCTAGCATCTCCTGCCAGGCATGTTGCAATGAACCTTTCAGGTCTATGCCTTTGCTGGCATCGGCAATGACAAAGGTATTAAAGCCCAGCTTGCAGGCATCTATGGCGGTCCAGGCCACGCAAAAATCGGTGGCAATGCCGGTAATAAACACCGTGTCGATACCACGCGCTTTTAAATAGCCAGCGAGACCGGTGGTGGTTTTCTGATCCGCTTCCATAAAGGCCGAATAGCTGTCAATTTGTGCATGAAAACCTTTACGGATAATCAGCTGCGCCTGCGGCAAGTCCAATGCCGGATGCAGTTCGGCATCGGCTGTGCCCTGGACGCAATGTGCCGGCCACAGCACCTGCTCGCCATATTCCAGCATCACCACTTCATACGGCTGTTTGCCCGGATGATTGTCGGCAAAAGAAATATGATTCTGCGGATGCCAGTCCTGGGTCAGGACAATATTGTCGAAGACCTGCCCCAGCTGGTTAATGATCGGAATAATCTGATCGGCATCAGCGACGGCCAAATTACCGCCCGGTGTAAATCCATTTTGTACATCTACTACGATCAATGCCGTCTGCGCTTGCATAACACCTATCCATGTTTCGCTTATTGTCAGCGTCCTAGCATATACCAAATGGATGGTTTTGTTGCAGCGGAATCATTGGACTGTACGGTGAAAACAAAACAGCCCGCATATGCGGGCTGTCTGAAGGGGTCGTTACAATGCGTGTTTAGTTTTGAATACGACGCACCAGCAGTAACATAAAGATGGCAGAGATCACGATACATGGAATCGCGGCAGAGATCACCCCTGCTGCACCAAAGCCAGCCGTTAACAGTGAACCGGCAATCGCAGGCCCAAGCATCGCACCAACACGGCCCACGGCAGACGCCACACCAATACCGGTACCACGCACTTCAGTTGGATACACAATACCACCGAAGGCATACAGTACACCCTGACAGCCAATGACGAATGCACCCACCAGCGCAGAGGCCAGATACATTTGAGTTAATGAACCTGCAGCGTTCAGTGCCAGCAGACCGGCCAGAATACCGCCATACATCAACAGAATGACATAGGCTTTTTTCCAGCGATCGGTCAGCATACCCAAAATAACGGTACCAATCGTCGCGCTGACCATAAAGTAGAACTGTGCAGTTGCGCCTTCTTTACGCGAGAAGCCCAGTTCCTGGAACAGCGACGGTAACCAGCTCAGCATGATGTACACCACCATCAGGGTGAAGAAATAGCTGACCCAGATGAACATGGTACGTAGCAGGTTGTTCGAGTTAAACAGATCTTTAAACGAACCTTGTGGCGTAGCTTCTGCTGTCGTATTCGCAGCCTGATCTTTGGCTTTTAAATATTCCTTTGATTCTGGCAATAACCACATCATCACTGGAATGACGATAATAGGTAATAAACCGCCTAGGTAGAAAATGTTTTTCCAGTTAGAACCGAAATCGGTACTGGCAATTAACGATAAAATCGCAGCACCGACTGGCATACCACAGTACATCAGACCCACGGCACGGCCACGGTTTTGTGGTGATACCGCTTCAGAGGCCAGCGTAATCAGAATTGGCATGGCTGCACCCAGACCGGCACCGGCCAGGAAACGCACCACCAGTAATGAGTTAAAGCTGTTGACCCATACGGTACATAAAGTAAAGACCGCAAATACGGCAGTCGACCAGATTAGCACCTGTTTACGGCCAATACGGTCTGCCACGCGTCCACCAACCAGTGCACCAGGCAATAAGCCCAGAATCCCTGCACTAAAAAACACCCCCAATTGCGAGCTATCGAGGCCAAAATGCTCACGGATACCAACTGCGGCAATACCTGCTGCCTGGATATCCAAGCCTTCAATGACCGCAATCAAGAAACAGATGGCTACTGTCACAATCGCATGTCGATTATCTGATCTTTCCATTGGAGAATCCTTGTTTCAATCAGTGTTTATAAAAGGTTAAGACCGCCATCATCTATGAGGATGTCCTTTGAATTAACTACCAATAAGTGGAATAAAGCGCTGGTCTGGCAAAAAATTAATAGACATTTCTTATTTTAAGACACGCAAACATATAGTTTTAGAAAGACTTAATTGAGGCATATCAATTTAAAAAAACAATAAAATTCATATAAATATCAACGGTTACAAATAAACAAACAGTCAAAATTATTATTTTTATTTAGATCTGAAAAAAATCATTCCGAGCTGGTTTAAGCAGGAAATGGCATTAAAAAAAAGGCTATTCAAATAATTTTCAGGTCTAGTTTAAGTGTTTTTTTATCTTAATTCCGACCCTTTTACCTGGTTTTCACAGCTTTTTACTGCTTTTTCCAGGCAAAATTGCTGTCCGGACAGCTTCTATAGACCTATGCTTACTCACCAGTTCATTCTAAAGTCGAAGATGAACCGGAACTGCTGTAAAAGCACCAACTTATGCCTTATACCGGACTGTTTTGAGCAGCGGATAAAGTTGATATTGGCTTTGACTTACGGATATTGTTCTGACACACTGAATCAGTCATAATTTGCATAAGCATTATTCAATCATGACTTATTGAATTCTGACTCAAATCAAAATACTGCAACCATCCACGTTTTCTGTTTCTACGAACTTTTGTGGATGGAAAAATAGGATATTTTTTCAAAATGACTCAGCAAGCACAGACCATTCAAGGCTCAATTGTCGCAATCGTCACCCCAATGTTAGAAGATGGCAGCGTAGATTGGAAAGGTCTCGAGAAGCTGGTTGAGTGGCACATAGAACAAGGCACGAACAGTATTGTGGCCGTGGGCACGACAGGTGAAGCCTCTACATTAAGCATGGCTGAACATACACGTGTGATTAAAGAAATCATTCGCGTGGCCAACAAACGTATCCCGGTGATTGCTGGTACTGGTGCAAACTCAACGCATGAAGCGATCGAACTGACCAGAGAAGCCAAAGAACTCGGCGCCGATGCCGCACTTCTCGTCACGCCATATTATAACAAGCCAACCCAGGAAGGGTTATATCAGCATTATAAGACTATTGCCGAAGCAGTGGATCTGCCACAAATCCTGTATAACGTTCCGGGCCGTACTGGCGTCGACATGTCCAACGAAACAGTGATTCGTCTGGCCGACATTCCACAAATTGTGGGCATTAAAGATGCCACTGGCGATGTACCACGTGGCCGTGAATTACTGGCCGGTCTGGCGGGTAAAGACATGACTGTCTATTCAGGTGATGATGCCACTGCCTATCAGTTAATGCTGGCTGGTGCCAAAGGCAATATCTCGGTTACGGCCAATGTGGCACCAAAAGTCATGAGCGAAGTTTGTGCCGCAGCCATTGCCGGCGACAATGACAGCGCTGAAGCACGTAACAATACAGTTGCAAATTTACACAATATTCTATTTTGTGAATCAAACCCAATTCCGGTGAAATGGGCACTTCATGAAATGGGCTTAATTGGTACCGGCATCCGCCTGCCATTAACGCCACTTGCAGAACAATATCGCGCACCGTTACGTGAAGCTTTACAGGCTTCGGGTGTCATTTAATAAGAGCACAATATTATGCAATTACGTTTTGGTTTAATCGCTGCACTTTCAGTGGTAAGTTTGGCAGGTTGTAGTTCTTTAGCCATCAGCAATGGCTCTCTGGATTATAAAGACACCACCACCCTTGCGCCCTTACAATATCCTGAAGGTGCTGTGGCCCGACCAGCAACGCCATTGTATCCTGCACCAACGGTTGACCCACTGGCCATTGAACATGCACCGAAGCTGGAAAACAGCCGTGGCAACCGTTTCGCACTTCCTCGTCCTCCAGCCGTAGAGCCGACTCAGGCCGCTGCTGTACAGGACAACACCGCGCCAGGTCGTCCACAACCGGTTGTAGATGGAAATCAAAATCCACTGCTCAAAATAGATGGAAATTCTGCTACAATTTGGCAGTATACGCTTGCCACACTCAGCAGCCTGAACCATAGCATTATTGGTCAGAGCAAAAACCGTTACGAAGTCACCATCTCGGTCGATCAACAGACCTACGTCTTAAGACTCACCTCTGTCGGTACAAGTAACAACCTGGCTGTGTTCAACGCCGACAACAGTTTTGCAGACAAAGAAAAAGCTGCAGACCTGTTGGCCCAGATTTACCAAAATTGGCCAGCCTAGACATTACTAGGCATTTTTTTCTGAAAAAGGTTCCCTCATGTTAAAACAAACCTTGCTCTATACTGGTAAAGCGAAATCTGTTTATACCACAGATAGTGAAGACCACCTGATTTTAGTCTTTCGTGACGATGCCTCTGCGTTCAATGGCGAAAAGATCGAACAACTAGATCGTAAAGGTAAGGTGAACAACCGTTTTAACGCCTTTATTATGGAAAAACTGGCTGAAGCCGGTATCGAAACGCATTTTGAAAAACTGCTGACCCCAAATGAAGTGCTGGTGAAAAAGCTGAGCATGATTCCGGTTGAATGCGTAATCCGTAACTATGCAGCTGGTTCTCTTTGCCGTCGCCTCGGTGTCGAAGAAGGCAAGGAACTGACCCCGCCAACATTTGAACTGTTCTTTAAAGATGATGCCTTAGGCGATCCAATGGTCAATGAATCTCAAGCAATTGCGCTGGGTTGGGCGACTGCTGAGCAGCTGGCACAAATGAAAGAACTGACTTACAAAGTTAACGATGTACTAAAAGCCCTGTTTGATGCCGGCAACATGATTCTGGTCGATTTCAAACTTGAATTTGGTGTGTTCCACGACCGTATCGTGCTGGGTGATGAATTCTCTCCAGACGGCTGCCGTCTATGGGACAAAGACACCAAGAAAAAACTCGACAAAGACCGTTTCCGTCAAGGTTTAGGCGGCGTGGTTGAAGCCTATGAAGAAGTTGCGGCACGTTTAGGCATCAACCTCGACAATATCTGATCATCTCCAAGATGAACGATAAAAAACCGGATCAGCTGATCCGGTTTTTTTATTGGCTGAGTTTTTTTATTTCAATCGAAAAAACAAATTCAACTTATAAAAATGATCGTTTTCACATCTTTTCCGTTTTGGCCTATGCTTAAGCACATAGGCAACACATAGTAAATTTTACAGTGGCTGCCGATCAGTTTCGTTAATCCTCGCGGATGTTCTCTCCCAATCTAACATCCAGTTTGGCCCAATTCATCCCTCTGAATTGGGCTTTTTTTTATTGCTGCTGTTGCTGCTGCATCCAGCGCCGCTGTTGTAAACGCTCGGCTTCGACTTCACGTTTATTGCGCGCCGATTCATACAGCTTGGTGCCTTTTAATTCTGGCGGCAGATAATCCTGCAGTACAAAATGCTCCGGGTAATTGTGCGGGTACAGATAATCCACCCCGTAGCCCTGCTCTTTCATCAGCTTGGTCGGTGCATTGCGCAAATGTAACGGTACCGGCAAATTGGCGGTTTTTTCCGCCAAGTCCAGCGCCTTGTTAATGGCCAGATAGGTACTGTTACTTTTGGCACTGGTGGCCAGATAGACTGCGCATTGGCCCAGAATAATCCGCGCTTCCGGCATACCAATCACCTGCACTGCGCGGAAACATTCACCGGCCAGCAACAAGGCATTCGGATTGGAATTGCCAATATCTTCCGAGGCAGCAATTAGCATACGCCGCGCAATAAACAGCGGGTCTTCTCCACCCTTGAGCATGCGCGCCATCCAGTACAAGGTTGCATCCGGGTCACTGCCACGAATCGACTTAATAAAGGCCGAGACCAGATCATAATGCTGCTCACCAGATTTGTCGTAACGGGCAATATTCTGCTGCGCCACTTTCACAACCAGGGCATTGTTAATGCTGTTTTCTGTGTCTGGCTCAAAGGTGCCGGCAATCAGTTCAAGTAAATTGAGTGCCTTACGTGCATCACCCGCCGCAAACTGCACCAGCGCTTCAAATTCCTCAATCTGGATATAACGTTCTTTTAAGAAGCTATCGCTTTGGACCGCCTGGGTCAGCAGCTGCTGGATGGCCTCGGCACTCAGTGCATTTAAGGTATAGACCTGGCAGCGCGACAGCAAGGCACTGTTTACCTCAAAAGACGGGTTTTCCGTGGTGGCACCAATCAGGGTAATTTTGCCCTTCTCGACCGCATTTAATAAGGCATCCTGCTGGGATTTATTAAAGCGGTGAATCTCGTCAATAAACACCACCGGCGTTAGTAAATCGCCGCCATCGGCAATCACTTCACGTAATTCCTTAACCCCGGTATTGAGCGCAGACAGACTGACAAAAGGACGATCAACCGCCTGCGCCAGCAACAAGGCAATGGTGGTTTTTCCAACGCCTGGTGGTCCCCAGAAAATAATTGAGGGCAAATGGCCCTGATCAATCATTTGGCGTAACGGGGCCTGCTCACCCAGAAGATGATCTTGACCGATAATCTGCGACAGATCGCGCGGGCGCAAACGTTCAGGAAGTGGAATATGGCTGTCTGACATAGAAGGTTTTCTGTACAAAGCTGCGGCTGAGTGTACTATGTTATGGCAAAATGCAGTATTTCAATAGCCGATTTTTTAGCGCTTGCTGCGGGAAACTCAGCCTGAGTGTCGGCAGTTGTTTTATCAGGTTTAAATCGCCAATTTTGCTCTTAAAGATATAGACGGCCTAAAAACTTAACGTACCCAGCGCACAATATAGTCTTCTATTTCTTCTTCATTGACTTCCGTTTCAGAAATACAGCGGCCAGCGGCCGATTTTTTGGCGCGAATCACGCTCTGACGTGAACCGGTATTTAAATAATGCCAGGACGGCAGGTTTTTACCTTCTTTTAAACGGCGATAGGCACAGCTTGGCGGTAGCCAGTGAATACTGTCCAGCTTTTCCGGCGTCAGCTGAATACAGTCCGGCACCTGTTGCTGCCGGTTCGGATAGTCCGAACAGCGGGCAGTCGTACAATCCAGCAGCTTGCAGGCCACTTTGGTGTAAGCGACTTCATGACTGTCTTCATCTTCCAGTTTAACCAGGCAACATAAGCCGCAGCCATCACACAGCGCTTCCCATTCTGCCTGGGTTAAGGCTGTTAACGGATAATTTTTCCAGAATTGGGGACGAAGCTGATCAGACATGATGCACAACACTACAAAATAACCGGTCTATTATAACAGTCTTCTACAAAAGCATGTGCTATGTCATAGATACAATAGAATCATAGACTTAAATAAATAGTTGAACACTTAATAAACAAAAGCAAAACAATCAAATCAGCGACTTGCCCCTATACTTGATCAAGAAGTATAAAAACACATGGAGAAAAATTATGTTTCGTTGGGCCATTATCTTCGCTGTAATCGCACTTATTGCCAGTCTACTCGGTTTCGGTGGTGTCGCTGGTTTATCTAAAGATTTCGCGGTCATTCTACTGGTTATTGCTGTTATTCTGGCAATTGTCGGTTTCCTGTCCCGCGGCAAGGTATAGTTTCTTATACCCTGACCCTCACAAAAAAGAAGGATGCAAATCCTTCTTTTTTTATGCCTGTGTTTAGACCGACAGCAGATACAGACAGATTATTCTTTGAAAAATAACTTAAAAATATTTTCTCACATTTGTTTAGGCCCATTGAAATGTTTTTCAAACCGCTGTCTCATTTTTATGTTTTAATCGAATTATTTCAAAAAACACAAGGATTGGACGCATGACTTTAGCAATCAAAACTCGCGAAATTCAGTATACGGCGGCAGATGGTAGCCAGTTGGTTGGTTATTTTGCTGCACCCGAAACCGATGCACCAGTCGCGGGTGTGATTGTGGCACCGGAATGGTGGGGCCGAAATGAATATATTGAACAGCGTACCCGCGAACTGGCAGAACATGGTTATGCCGCCCTGGCCATTGATATGTATGGCGACAAGAAAAATACCACCACGGCTGCCCAGGCCAATGAGTGGATGAGCCAGACCTTTGAAGACCCGAATACAATTGTGACTCGTGCGTCTGCGGCTTTGGACACTTTAGCTGCCCAACCGGAAGTAAATCAGGCTAAACTGGCAGCCATTGGCTTCTGTTATGGCGGCAAAGTGGTGCTGGGTTTGGCCCGTTCAGGCGCCAACCTGCAAGCCGTTGCGACTTTCCATGCCATTCTGGCGGCCAGAGAACCGGCGCAGGAAGGCAAGGTACAGGCAGAAATTCTGGTGCTGCATGGTGAACTGGACAGCATGGTAACGCTGGATGATGTGGCCAGCTTCCGTGAAGAAATGCACGCCGCCCAGGTAGAACATGACGTGATTGTGTTTGAAGATGCCAAGCACGGCTTTAGTAACCCGCTGGCCGATGAACGTGCCAAAGCCAATGGCGTCGACCTCGGCTATAGCCCGGTAGCAGAACAGCAAAGCCTGGATGCCATGTACCAATTATTACAACGCCGTTTGGCCTGATTCTGGCATGAGGCCATATATATTGAAAAAGATTAATGAATTTGAATAGAGGATAGAAGAATGACCGAACAAGACTGCCCATATTGCAACTTTGATGAATATGATGTCATTGCCAAAAATGATTATGGCGTGATTCTACCCGAACCGAACGCATTGTCTAAAGGCCACTGTGTCATTATCCCTCTACGTCATGTCAGTTCTTTTTTTGATGTTACCGACAAAGAACGTAAAAGCCTGATGTCGCTGCTGGAACTGGCGCGGAATGAATTACAGCTGCGCCATCAACCGGCGGGCTTTCATGTCGGCTTTAACGATGGCGATGTGTTTGGCAGCCCATCGCAGCATTTGCATATCCATATTATTCCACGCTATGAAGGTCAAATCCTCAAGCTGGACCAACGCTGGGGGATGAGCGGCAGCATCTAAGCCTTACCGCTACCAAAACAGAAGGTGATGCCGCGGCATCACCTTTTTTATTGCCTGCTGCATCGGCAAGATTTGGGTATACTAGGCGACTGCTTAACAGTTCCGGTTCTCATGTCTGCCTTTTCTTTTTCCCATGCCCTGCTTTCCTGGTTTGATGTACACGGTCGCCATGACCTGCCCTGGCAGGTGGCCGATGACCCGTATAAAGTCTGGGTATCGGAAATCATGCTGCAGCAGACCCAGGTCAAAACCGTGCTGCAATATTTCGAGCGTTTTATTCAGCGTTTTCCCGATGTGGAAAGCTTAGGCCAAGCCTCCTGGGAGGAAGTGGCGCCGTACTGGGCCGGACTCGGTTACTATGCCCGGGCACGCAATCTGCATAAAGCGGCTGGCATAGTGGCCCAGCAAGGACATTTCCCGGAAAATCTGGAACAGTGGATGGCCCTGCCCGGCATTGGCCGCTCGACCGCAGGCGCACTGATGTCTTTGGGTCTCAGACAATACGGCGTAATTATGGATGGCAACGTCAAACGGGTGCTGGCGCGGTTTTTTGCCATTGAAGATGATCTGTCCAAACCGGTACATGAACGGGCCTTGTGGCAGCTGGCAGAACAGCTGTGTCCGACCGAGCGTAATCATGACTACACCCAGGCGATTATGGACCTCGGTGCCACCATCTGTACCCCGAAAAAACCCTTATGTCTGTACTGCCCGATGCAGCAGCACTGCAAGGCCCACCAGCAGGGCCTAGAAGCCGAATTACCATTTAAAAAACCGAAAAAAGCCGTACCCGTAAGACAGACCCAGGTGTTGCTCTTACACAGTGATGGCCAGTGGCTGTGGCAGCAGCGGCCGAATAGCGGCCTCTGGGGCGGATTATGGTGCCTGCCGATTATTGATGATCCAGCGCAGTTTCAGGCGCTCTGTCAGCGTCTGGGTCTGAAACAGCGACAACAGCAGCTGCAGATTTCACACAGCTTTACCCACTTTACCTGGCTGCTGGATGCCAGTGTAATTCCGGTCGAGCCGGACCAGCAGGAACATCTGGCGATTGAGCTGGACGCCGAATGGATGACGCCGGCACAGGCCACTGCACGTGGACTGCCGACCGCCATGAAAAAATTGATCTCGGCCGCCGATTTATGACATAGTCAAAGACTGGAATTCGAATACCATCGACATAATAATCATCAGGGAGATGCTGTGCTTCGCTCGATTTCACTCTGCTGTGTTTTCTTCAGTCTGATTCTGCTAGCGGCCTGTACCTCGGCACCGAAAAAATCTGCTGCACCCCTACCGCCGGCCATGGTTAAAAAACTGCAGCACATGCCGCTGAAAACCCGCTTGCCAGTGCCGGTACAGGGCGTCAAACGTCAACACTTGCAAGATACCTGGGGTGCGTCACGCAGTCGCGGTCGCCTACATGAAGGCATTGATATTCTAGCGCCACGCGGCAGCAAGGTGTACAGCGCCACCGAAGGCCTCATTGCCGACTTACGCAATAACAATTTGGGTGGTAAAGTGGTATGGATTCTGGGACCGGGCGGCAGCTGGCATTATTATGCCCATCTGGACCGGCATAAACGTGGCCTGAAGGTCGGAGATTATGTCAAGAAAGGCGATCTCATTGGCTATGTCGGCAATAGCGGCAACGCCCGCCATACCGCGCCGCATCTGCATTATGGCCTGTATTTAAATGGCAAAGGTCGCGGTGCAGTCAATCCCTATCCCTATTTACGTTAGTTTGCTTTAGGAAGTGTACATGTCAGAAGCATTGATCAATCGACTGGTCGAATTTGCCGAATCCGGGAATCAACAGAAAATTATGTTGAACGGCCAGAGTCATCAGGGCTGGATCATGGAAATTACTGAAGATGCACTTCTGATCAGCACCGGCTATGCCGATAAATCCGGCAAGGATGTCTGGATTGCCTTTGCCGATCTGCCTCAGGCGGAATTGTCTTACTGGGATAACCGTCAGGATCAATGGGTTCATTTCCAGCTTTAAACCCGTACAGGAGCATCATCTATGGATCGAACACGCTGCGGCTGGTGCTCCGAAGATCCGCTCTATATCGCCTACCACGACCAGGAATGGGGCCGCCCGCTTCACGATGAAGCGCAGCTGTTTGAAATGCTATGTCTGGAAGGCCAGCAGGCCGGTCTGGCCTGGATTACCGTGCTCAAAAAACGCGAATGTTACCGTCAGCATTTTTTTCAATATTCCATTGCCGATATTGCCGCGTTGTCTGATCAGGCCTTGCAGGACAAATTACAGGATCGCGGATTAATCCGGCATCCGGCCAAACTCGCAGCCATCCGCACCAATGCTCAGGCCTGGCTCCAGCTGCAGCAGCAAGGTATCAATCTGGTCGACTGGCTGTGGCAATTTGTCGATCATCAGCCCGAGCAGCATGCCGTACCCGATTATCGCAGCGCACCGACCTATACTGCAGCCAGTGTGGCGCTGTCTAAAGCTTTAAAAAAGCAGGGCTTTCAATTTGTTGGCCCCACCATCTGTTATGCCTTTATGCAGGCCGTCGGCATGGTCAACGACCATGAAGATCACTGCGCCTTTAAATCCCTTCCCCCTTTAGCCGAGGAGCACTCATCATGAGCAACACTACCATCCGTGCCTATGCCGCCATGCAACCCGGCGAAGCACTGGTGCCATATCAGTTTGATGCTGGCGAACTGTTGCCGCATCAGGTCGAAGTTCAGGTGGAATATTGTGGCCTGTGCCATTCCGATTTGTCGGTGATTAACAATGACTGGCGCTCTTCGGTCTATCCGGTGGTGGCCGGGCATGAAATTATTGGCACCATTGTCCAGTTAGGAAGTGAAGCCAAAGGATTATCTGTGGGCCAGCGTGTCGGCATTGGCTGGACGGCAGAAAGCTGCCAGCACTGCGATCCATGCCTGTCCGGCCGGCAGGTGCAATGTACCGGCGATAGTGTCGCCACCATTGTCGGACATGCCGGCGGTTTTGCCGATAAGGTCCGCGCCGGCTGGCAATGGGTCATTCCCTTACCGGCTGATCTGGATGCGGAAAGTGCCGGCCCGCTGCTCTGTGGCGGTATTACCGTATTTGATCCGATCATTAAGCACCAGATTCAGGCGGTGCATCATGTCGGGGTGATTGGAATTGGCGGCCTTGGGCATATTGCCATTAAACTGCTCAAAGCTTGGGGCTGTGAAATTACGGCCTTCAGTTCCAACCTGGAGAAAACCGCAGAGTTAAAAGCCATGGGCGCCGATCATGTGGTGAATAGCCGTGACAGCGCTGCCCTGAAAGCCCAGCGCGGCAAGTTTGACCTGATTTTAAGTACGGTGAATGTCAGCCTGGACTGGCCGGTATATCTGTCTGCCCTGGCACCAAATGGTACGCTGCATATGCTGGGCCTGACCTTAGAGCCGTTACAGGTCTCGGCTGGTGCGTTAATTGGTGGTGGCAAAGCGGTGACAGGTTCATCGACCGGTTCACCATCGACCTTGCGCCAGTTACTGAAATTTGCCGCCCGCAAACAGCTGGCGCCGCAGGTTGAAGTATTCCCGATGTCGCAGATTAACGAGGCAATTGAACATTTACATGCTGGCCGGGCGCGTTACCGGGTGGTGCTGAAAGCAGATTTTTAATCTGCTTTGAAGCCAAATCTATAATAGATACAATTACTCACGAATAAATTGGGCCACCTCTGCGGCTGGCCCCGATTGTATAAAAAATGTGTTAGATATTCAGTCTGTTATGGCATATGCTTAACGATGCGCATATATTAATTAGCCAAACCGAATGATTGATGTCAGCGGTTTGATTCAAAAAGTCTGCTAACATGAAAGCAGCTTTGACACGATAAAATGATTTGAGAAAACCTATGAGTAAAGCCTTACCCATTGCTGTTGCTGTAATTTTAGGCGGTGCTGCACTTGTTCCTGTTTATTATGCAACTCAACACCCTGCCACTGTATCCTCAAAAGCATCTGCAAATGCGTCTGCGGTTGAAAAAATCAGCTATGCATTAGGCTATGAAGTTGCCCATCAAACTCCACCAGAGCTGGACATTAACAGCTTTGTGACTGGTGTCCGTGAAGGTCATGCGCGTCAGCAGCCAGCCTATACTGAAGAAGAATTACAAAAGGCCTATGAACAGTTCCAGCAGGAACTGCAACAAAAACAGGCTGATCAGGCCCAGCAGGCACAAACGGCCAGCGATGCCTTCCTGACTGAAAATGCCAAACAGGCAGGGGTACAAACCACCGCGTCAGGTCTGCAATATAAAATTACCCAGCAAGGCAATGGCAAACAGCCAACGGCCAGCTCTGTGGTAAAAGTACACTACACTGGTAAACTGGTCGATGGCAAAGTATTTGACAGCTCGGTTGAGCGTGGTGAACCAATCGAGTTCCCGTTAAACCAGGTGATTCCAGGCTGGACCGAAGGTCTGCAACTGATGAAAGAAGGCTCGAAAGCCACGCTGTATATCCCGTCACAACTGGGTTATGGCGAACAGGGCGTGCCGGGCATGATTCCACCAAACAGCACCTTGATCTTTGATGTTGAGCTGATTGAAGTAAAATAAAAAACAAGGAGAGCCTGGCTCTCCTTCGTTGTTTAGGGACGCATAATATGAAAAAAACGATCACCCTGCTCGGCCTCGCCCTGTGTAGCGCGGCCACACTGGCTCAACCGGTGACCACCAAAAGCTCCACTGAACAGCAGGTGGGCTACAGCTTTGGTTATTTAATGGGGCGCAGCAATGTCGACACCTTAAAAGGTATGGATCTGGATGCCTTTGTGGCGGGTTTAAAAGCCGCCTCACTGGGCCAGCAAGCCAGCCTGAGCGATGAAGACATGGCCCGTATTCTGACCCAGTTCAAAAAGCAGGCCGAAGCCAAACAGCTGATTGAGCTGAAACAGCGCGCTGAAGCCAATGACATGATTGGCAAGGCCTTTCTGGCAGAAAACTCGCGTAAGGATGGGGTGAAAGTCACTTCATCGGGGCTGCAATATCTGGTCTTGCAATCCGGTTCCGGAAAAAAACCGAAGGCCAGCTCCAAAGTACGCGTGCATTATGAAGGCCGCCTGATTGATGGCACTGTATTTGACAGCTCGATGGCGCGTCAGCAACCGGCTGAATTTCAGGTCACACAAGTCATTCAGGGCTGGACCGAAGGGCTGCAACTGATGCGTGAAGGAGCCAAATACCGCTTCTTTATTCCGGCGAATCTGGGCTATGGCCAGATTGGTTCTGGCGATGCGATTGAACCGAACAGCACCCTGATTTTTGATGTCGAACTGCTGGAAGTGATCAATAAATAAAGACGCTTGCGCTGCTCGTGCAGCAGCATCGTGCAATAAAAGCCTATAAAAAAACCCTTTGAGCTGTTGAGTCTCAAAGGGTTTTTTTATAGGAGCTGAACATCTTTCGTGTTCAGCTCTACCGGATTAAGGTTTTAAATGACGCGGTCTGAAACCGGTGGCCAGCAGACCAAGAGCATACGCTGCCACACCCACCACACACAGCAGCAAAACTTCCAGCACGCGCATCCACTGCGATACATCACCGTTATACCAGCTCAAAGCGTACCACAAGGCAGCCACCATCACCGCATTGGCCGTGCCAAACTGGAACAGCAGTTTTTTCCAGTGCCCGCCAAAACGGAAAATATCGCGTTTATGCAAATAGAAATACAGCATACCGGCATTGACCAGCGCGGAACCTGAAGATGCCAGTGCCAGCGCCATGTGCTCGGCTTCCCAGTCAATCAGTTTAAACAGCCCAATAAACACCACGTTTAAAATGGCATTGGCTGCCACCGCCATTAAACCGACCCGAACCGGGGTGCGGGTATCCTGCTGGGCATAAAAGCCCGGAGCAAAGACTTTAATCAGCATAAAGGCGATGACCCCGGCACTCATACATTGCAGGGCCAAGGCCGTCATCTGGGTATCTTCCCAGGTGAACTGGCCGCGCTGGAACAGGGCCTGAATAATTGGGGTCGACAGCATAAACAGTGCAATACTGGCAGGCACACCAGCCAGCACAATAATTTTCGCCGCCCAGTCCATCATGCCACGGAATTTTTCCTGATTCTGCTCGGCATGGCGCGCCGACAAGGATGGTAAAATCACCGTACCAATTGCCACCCCAATCAGGCCCAGCGGCAACTCGGTCATCCGTTCGGCACTGTACAGCCACGATACCGAACCATCCTGCATAAATGACGCCCAGATGGTGTTCAGCAACAGGTTAATCTGGGTCACCGATACCCCAAACAGGGCCGGCAGCATCAGCTTCATGATGCGCTCAACGCCTTCATGCTTGAAGTCGATTTTTGGCGGAATCAGCAGCTTTTTACGCCATAATTCCGGAATCTGGATCGCCAGCTGCAAGGCTCCGGCAATAATCACCGCCCAGCCCAAGGCCATAATCGGCTCGGCCATATACGGCGTTAGCCACAGGGCTCCGGCAATCATGGCCAGATTTAGTAGCACCGGTGCAAAGGCCGGCGTGGTAAAGGAGCCATAACTGTTTAAGATGCTGCTGGCAAAAGCGGTCAGCGACATAAACAGCAAATAGGGAATGGTCAGGCGGAACATGTCCGTGGCCAGCGCAAATTTTTCCGGATCGCTATGGAAACCTGGTGCGTAAACGTACATCACCGCCGGCGCTGCCACCATGGCAGCCAGCGTCAGCAGGCTCATCACCGAGGCCAGACAGCCAAACACCCGGCTAATCAGAATCTGCACTTCGGCATGGGTGCGGCTGGTTTTATATTCGGTCAGAACCGGAATAAAGGCCTGGGAAAATGCCCCTTCAGCAAACAGTCGCCTGAAAAAGTTCGGGATACGAAAGGCCACCACAAAGGTATCGAAATCCTTTCCCGCACCAAACACATTTAATAACACAATATCCCGCACCAGTCCCAACACCCGGGACAGCATGGTCATCGTACTGACAATAAAGGTCGATCGCCAAAGCGCCATCGGAACCACCCAAATAAAAATTTAGCCGCTATTGTAAAGAAACCTAAGCACAAGTTTCGTTATGAATTGATGAAGATGCTGCTTCTATCCTGCTGTTGCAGTCACGCAGTAAAGACCGGAACCGGCTCCAGTCAAAATAAGGTCCCGGATCGGTCTTGCGCCCCGGGGCAATATCGGAATGTCCAGCCAGATGACGCTGGATTTTCGGATAGGCCTGCTGCAAGGCCGACACCACTTCCGCCAGTACCTGATACTGGATCGCTTCAAAGGGCAGATCATCACTGCCTTCCAGTTCAATACCAATGGAATAATCATTACATTCCGGCTTGGCCAGATAACTGGAACGTCCGGCATGCCAGGCGCGGTCATTGAAATTGACACATTGCAGCACTTCGCCGCTACGCAAAATCAGCAGATGCGCCGAGACCTGCATCCCTTCAATGGTCTGAAAGTAAGGATGCGCCGACCAGTCCAGCCGGTTTTGAAAAAACTGTTCGATATAACCGCCGCCAAACTGTGATGGCGGCAAACTGATATTGTGAATCACCACCAGCTGAATTTCGGTCTGCTGCGGACGCTGGTTAAAATTCGGTGAAGGCACCTGCCGCGCACCTTTTAACTGTCCCTGGATGACCTGAAAAGAAGCCGCCTGCTGCATAGAATGATCCTGATATTTTTTTCAGTATAAAAATTTAGCCCATCCTAAAACTTTCAGCTGAAAATCTCAAATCAGACAAAAAAGCCGCGAAAAAGCGCATCGGGCCAGCCGAACAGTGCTAATATATCGCGCAATTTTCATGGGTAAAGAGATAAGGACAGGCAATGAGCATACCACAATCTTTATTGGAGCAATCTATCCAGATCAATATTCAGCAGGCCCTGCAGGAAGATATTGGCGAGGCAGATATTACCGCTTTACTTACCCCGGAAGATGAACAGGCCACCGCCACCATTATCAGCCGTGAAGACATGGTGCTGGCCGGTCAGCCTTGGGTGAATGCCTTAATCCAGCAGTACGATCCAAGCGTTCAGATTGAATGGCTGAAACAGGATGGTGATCGCGTGGCAGCCAATGAAGCCTTTTTAAAGCTGGCCGGTTCTGCGCGCAGTTTATTGACCGTAGAGCGCCCTGCCCTTAACTTTGTCCAGACCTTATCGGCCGTGGCCACCAAAACTGCCGAATATGTGAAACAGCTCGATGGCCTGCACACCAAACTGCTGGATACGCGTAAAACCTTGCCGGGTCTGCGTATTGCACAAAAATATGCGGTCACTGTAGGCGGCGGCCAAAACCATCGTCTGGGGCTGTTTGATGCCTTCCTGATTAAAGAAAACCATATTATGGCCGCTGGCGGTATTGCCCAGGCCATTGCCAAAGCCCATCAAATTGCACCAGGCAAACCGGTGGAAGTTGAAGTTGAAACCTGGGATGAGCTGAATCAGGCTCTGGACGCTCAGGCCGATATCGTGATGCTGGATAACTTTAGCCAGCAACAGATGATTGATGCAGTCAAGCATGTTGCCGGTCGCTGCAAACTGGAAGCATCGGGCAATATCACCATTGCCAACCTGCGTGAAGTGGCCAGCACTGGTGTCGATTATATTTCTATGGGCGCTCTGACCAAAGATGTCAAAGCGGTCGATTTATCCATGCGTTTTAATGCTTAATCGCAATTCGATATTTGTCGATAACGAAAAAAGGTGCCTCATGAGGCACCTTTTTTATTCATTTAGGGTGAGTCGATGGCCGCAAGACTTTAATCATCTGCACGGCCGTCGCCATCACGGTCCTGATTCAGCATGGTGCCATCACCATCACGGTCATTGGCCGTATCACACGCGCTTAAACCAAAGGCGCCCATCGCCAGTAAGATCATCAAGTATTTCATGGTACATCCCTCTTTTTTGCTGTTTTAAAAAAATCACTGCGAGTTTTAGTAAGCCATGAAGCTCGGTTTCAGCATGTTGGTTTTTGTTATGAAGATGAATCTGCGCACAGCCGCTGGTTACGTTTGCTTCAATCACAAAAAAACGCATCCGGAGATCATTGCTGTCCCACAATTTTTCACAAGAGGAAGCTCATTTGAGCTTCCTCTTGTTTTATGGGTATTTTATCGGGTGAAAATAAAGCTTTTAAAGTTCTTCTTTCAAACAAATTC
>NZ_VPBA01000021.1:0-57154 GCF_013418945.1 Acinetobacter sp. YH12112
AAGTTGGGTGTATTTCTTCATTGTGTGCTTTCCAATTGCGAGTTGAAAAAGTCTAATGATTCTATGAATACACCTAACTTTTTCAACTAACTACAAATGTGTCGCACTTGGGATTTGAATCTGCGTTTTTATAAAATGATATTTCTGCCCAGAATCGCGATAAAGCAGACAATAAAAAACCCATCACTCGGATGGGTCATTTAATATCTTTAAAGCTTAAAGGCCAGCAGCCGCTTTTAAGATATCGACTTTGTCGGTTTTTTCCCAGGTAAAGGCAGTGTCTGAACCTTCGCGGCCAAAGTGACCGTAGGCAGCAGTCTGCTTGTACATTGGTTGTAACAGGTCCAGCATACGGGTAATGCCGTATGGACGCAGGTCAAAGTGTTCACGAACCAGCTGAACAATCAGTTCATCAGCCACTTTACCGGTGTTAAAGGTGTTAATTGAAATTGAGGTTGGCTCAGCCACACCAATTGCATAAGACACCTGAATTTCACATTTGTCAGCAAGGCCAGCAGCCACGATGTTTTTCGCCACATAACGACCCGCATAAGCAGCAGAGCGGTCTACTTTCGATGGGTCTTTACCAGAGAAGGCACCACCACCATGACGCGCCATACCACCGTAGGTATCTACAATAATTTTACGGCCAGTCAGACCACAGTCACCCACTGGGCCACCAATCACAAACATCCCGGTCGGGTTGATGTGGAATTTGGTGTCAGCATGGAACATGTCAGCTGGGATGATCTTTTTCACGATTTCTTCAATCACGGCTTCTTTCAGCTGTGCTTGACTAATTTCAGGATCATGCTGGGTTGACAGCACCACCGCATCTAAACGTACTGGTTTGCCATTTTCATAGGCAAAAGTCACCTGGCTTTTCGCATCTGGACGTAACCAAGGCAGGGCACCGCTACGACGCAGTTCAGCCTGTTTTTCCATTAAGCGATGCGCATAAGAAATTGGCGCAGGCATCAGCACATCCGTTTCACGGCTGGCATAACCAAACATCAAGCCCTGGTCGCCAGCACCCTGATCTTCAGGTTTTTGACGGTCTACACCTTGGGCAATTTCCGGTGACTGCTTACCAATCATGTTAATTACGGCACAGGTTGAACCATCGAAGCCGAGGTCAGAATGATGATAGCCAATACCATTGACAGTTTGACGTACAATCGCTTCAAAATCCACATTGGCTGTGGTAGTGATTTCACCCGCAAGTACGACCGCACCGGTTTTTACAAGCGTTTCACAAGCAACCCGCGCATATGGGTCTTCTTTTAAGATTGCATCCAAAATGGCATCACTGATTTGGTCAGCCATTTTATCTGGATGGCCTTCGCTTACAGATTCCGAGGTAAATACAGCGTACTCGCGCATAAGTCCTATCACAGTTATTTCAAAAGACGCAATATGTTACATCGAGTTAGACTTTAGGACTAGCTCAATACGACCAAATTGGCTGAATTTATTTCAATTCAATGACTTTTTATCTGATATAGGCATTTAAAAAACTGATATAAAATCCAAAACGGTATAGATTCATCATCCGGATAAACTTGAGTTTTAATTCAATAAATCACTATTTTAAAAGCGGCTGTATTCTTATAATTTATATTAGGAATCAAACAATTATCTTGTTTTTAGAGTTTTGGGAAAATGCTGTCTGTCATCTTTTGGTCGGTATCATGCTCTAAAATGAAGTCTGTTGCTGTTGAGCAGGATTGTGCAGTTTTGAATTAAATTGAATGAATTTCACAATGAGCGCTTTTTTGTATAAAAAACCATCCAAAAAGGTCAGTTATGTAACATGAAAATCTGGATAAGCCACCCGGTTATTCGCCAGAAATTCAATTTTCTCATGCCTCTAGCCAGGAATTGTACGAAAATGCGCAGGCAAACGAATAAATACCGAAAAATTACCACTGAGGCTTTACCCCATACGCTTTTTTTAAGACAATAGACGTGTTTTGAATTCCTATTCATCTTCCTTTATTAAACGATTTATTTGGACTCTGACCTATGACGACCCCGCTTAATGAACGTCGTATTGCAAACGCAATTCGTGTATTGGCTATGGATGCCGTGCAAAAAGCAAATTCCGGACATCCAGGTGCGCCGATGGGGATGGCAGACATCGCTGACGTGGTGTGGCGTGAATTTTTAAATCATAACCCGACGAACCCGCAATGGGCTAACCGCGACCGTTTTGTTTTATCCAATGGTCATGGTTCTATGCTGCATTATGCGCTGTTACATTTAACCGGTTATGATCTTTCAATTGAAGATTTAAAAGCATTCCGTCAACTACACTCTAAAACACCAGGTCACCCGGAATACGGCTATGCACCAGGGGTTGAAACCACCACTGGTCCACTTGGTCAGGGTATTGCCAATGCGGTTGGTTTTGCTCTGGCTGAAAAGACACTGGCAGCGCAGTTCAATAAAGATGATATGCAAGTGGTTGACCATTACACCTACTGTTTCCTGGGTGATGGCTGCCTGATGGAAGGTATTTCTCACGAAGTATGTTCACTGGCCGGTACTTTAGGTCTGGGTAAACTGGTGGTTTACTATGATGACAACGGTATTTCAATTGATGGTGAAGTTGAAGGCTGGTTCTCTGATGACACTGAACAGCGCTTCCTGTCTTATGGCTGGCAAGTACTGAAAGTTGATGGTCATGATGCAGATGCTATTCGTGAAGCAACTGTGGCTGCCAAAGCTGAAACCGCTAAACCAACCATTATTATCTGTAAAACCATTATCGGTTTAGGTTCACCAAACAAACAGGGTAAAGAAGATTGCCACGGTGCACCGCTGGGTAATGATGAAATCGTGTTAACCCGCGAAGCGCTGGGCTGGACCGATGAAGCGTTTGTAATTCCTGAAGATGTGTATGCTGCTTGGGATGCGAAAACCAAAGGTGCTGAAACTGAAGCTGCCTGGAATGCTACTTTTGCTGCCTATGCAGCAAAATATCCTGCAGAAGCGGCTGAATTAAAACGCCGTTTAAGCGGTGAATTACCAGCAGAATTCCTGGCACAGGCCGATGCCTATATTGCTGAAGTGAACGCGAAAGCAGAAACCATTGCGACCCGTAAAGCCAGCCAGAATACGCTACAGGCTTTTGGTCCATTATTACCTGAATTATTGGGTGGTTCTGCGGACCTGGCTGGTTCAAACCTGACGCTTTGGAAAGGTTGCCAGGGCGTACAAGACAATGCCGCAGGTAACTATGTACACTACGGCGTACGTGAATTTGGTATGACCGCGATTGCCAACGGTGTGGCGCTGCACGGCGGTTTCATTCCTTATGTAGCAACATTCTTAATGTTCATGGAATATGCGCGTAATGCCGTGCGTATGTCTGCGTTAATGAAGCAACGCGTAATTCATGTTTATACCCATGATTCGATCGGTCTGGGTGAAGATGGTCCTACGCACCAGCCAATTGAGCAGATTGCATCGTTACGTGGTACGCCAAACCTGAACACATGGCGTCCATGTGACACGGTTGAAGCTGCGATTTCCTGGAAATCTGCTTTAAGCCGTGCGGAAGGTCCATCTGCGTTAATCTTCTCTCGTCAAAACCTGCCATTCCAGGCGCGTACTCAAGCACAAATTGAAAACGCGGCCAAAGGTGGTTATGTGCTGGCTGAAGAAAAAGGTGAATTGAAAGCAATCATCATTGCGACTGGTTCTGAAGTGACCTTGGCGATGGAAGCACATGCACAGCTTGAAGGTGTACGTGTGGTATCTATGCCATGTGCTGAAGAATTCATGCAGCAAGATGCGGCGTATCGTGAAGCAGTTCTGCCATCGAATATCCGTGCCCGTGTTGCGGTTGAAGCAGCGCATGTCGATTACTGGTGGAAATTTGTGGGTCTGGACGGCCGCGTGATTGGTATGACCACTTACGGCGAATCTGCACCAGCCAAAGATTTGTTCCAGCACTTTGGTATTACCACGGAAGCAGTGGTTGCTGCAGTGAAAGAACTGACGGCTTAATCGCTCAGACATTTCAAAAAGACGCTCCGAATGGGGCGTTTTTTTATGCTAGTTTAAAAGGCTGAATGATATAAAAGAAGACCCACATGACAGCAATTAGTATTGTGCCTTTGGCACAGACCAGTCAGCCGCAATGGCAAGCACTTTGGGTCGGTTATCAGGCCTTTTATCAAACCAAGTTATCAGATGAATTGAGTGTCCATACCTGGCAGCGTCTGACATCAGCTGAGTCTGCGCATATGTATGGTTTTGCGGCACTGCTTGAACAGCAGATGGTGGGCTTTGTACATGTGATTGAACATGACAGCTGCTGGACGTTCAAGCCTTATGCCTATTTGCAGGATTTATTTACCCACCCCGATTATCGCGGGCAGGGTGTGGCCAGATTACTGATTGAACAGGTCTATATGGAAGCCAAAAAACGCCAGTGCGACCGGGTTTACTGGCTGACACAAGAAGCCAATCAAACTGCACAAATATTGTATGATAAAGTGGCCCACAAGACCGGATTTATTCAATATAAACAAAGTCTGTAACGGCATCCATGCGTTAATCGTTTCATTGCTGCAACAGAACGTTTTATCTGTAGCAATGAACTCTAACAAGAAATCTATACACTAATAAGCATTCAAAAAGCGAGATAAAAGCATGAACTTTAAAGCACTTGTACTTGGTTTGGCGGTTACTTCAGTAGCAACAGCTGCGTTGGCAAAACCAGTGGCGTATCAAATTGACCCGACCCATACTGCAACTGTATTTAGCTGGGATCACTTCGGTTTCTCTACGCCATCAGGTAACTTCTCAAACATTCAAGGCACCATTAATGTTGATGAGAAACAGCCAGAAAAATCATCTGTCAACGTGACTATTCCATTAAACAGCCTGAACACCAACGTCAAAGCGCTGGATGAGCACTTAATGGCAGCAGACTGGTTTGATGCAGCAAAATATCCAACTATTACTTTCAAAAGTACCAAAGTTGAAACTCAGGACAAAAAGAACTTTAAAATCACAGGTGATTTAACTGTGAAAGGTGTAACGAAACCTGTAGTTCTGGATGCGGTACTGAACAAACAAGGTCCACATCCAATGACCAAAGCGGCAACTGTTGGTTTTAATGCCACCACGTCATTTGACCGTTCAGCATTTGGTATCGCCGGTTTTGTACCAAATGTAGGTGATAAAATTACTGTAAACATCACCACTGAAGCTTCTGTTGCTGCGAAAAAATAATCGCAAGAACAGCACAAAAAGCACCCGCTTCAGGGTGCTTTTTTTATGACGATGATAAATGTAAGGACAATTTAAAGCTTTCCGGTCAGCTTTGAGATTTTAAGCCGGCTAGAAACTGACCAAGAACCGTCGCGCTAACCTGTTGCAGTTGCGGCGCGTATTGCTGATGAGCGGCGCGTAAGGTGGGAATATCAATCTGGGCCTGACGTAATTCACAGGTATGGCCAATCAGCCATTTTTCTAAACTGTCTGCTGCAACTTCAGCATGAAACTGTAGTGCCAGAATATGTGGTCCGACCCGGAATGCCTGATTCGGATACAAGTCGGAGCTGGCCAGTAATTCAGCCTGTGCTGGTAAATCAAAAGTATCGCCGTGCCAATGCAAGACCGGTGTGTTGGCTAATGCCGCCAGTGGGTTATGCGCTGCATCTGCCAGACTGAGGCGGCTCCAGCCAATTTCTTTGGCATGGCCAGCATAGACTTTGGCACCCAAGGCATGAGCAATGAGCTGTGCACCCAAACAAATACCAATAGTGGGTAAATTCCTCTCTAAACGTACTTTTAGTAAGTCTATTTCTTGTTGTAAGAAAGGGTAGTCTGTGGTTTCATAAATGCCAATTGGGCCACCCAAAATAATCACTAATCCTTCATGCGCAAACGCCTTTTCTAGATTTTCCACACCAGCTTCAAAATACCGTACTCGTAAACCTTGTTCATACAGGACATCTTCCCACGCGCCGAGGTCTTCAAACGCAAGATGTTGAATGGCATAGACAGTGTCGGGTAAATCGAACATGGCAGATACTTCAGGCTGAAAGGGAGATTTAATGTAACGTGAAATACACTCGAACTAAAGCGTAGCGTATGAATAAAGGATAGATTTTTAACTTGATCTCCCGGTTTATACAACGCTGAAAGAGCGTGCTGCGAAAGTCATAGCATTCCATATTGCAATAAAAACGCCCGATGCAAATACATCGGGCGCAGGTTGAAACGGTAACTTCAACGCTGTTGGAATCCTAAAGACGAGTCTTTAGAAGAAGCCAGCAGGTTTAGTTGAGTAGCTCACCAACAAGTTTTTGGTTTGTTGATAATGTTCTAACATCATCTTGTGGTTTTCACGGCCAATACCTGATTTTTTATAACCACCGAAAGCGGCATGCGCAGGGTAGATGTGGTAACAGTTCGTCCAAACGCGACCCGCCTGAATAGCACGGCCTGCACGGTAAGAAGTGTGCGCAGAACGTGACCAAACACCTGCACCTAAACCGTAAATGGTGTCATTGGCAATTTTAATGGCTTCATCAAAGTCTTTAAATGTAGTCACAGAAAGCACTGGGCCGAAAATTTCTTCCTGGAAAATCTTCATGTCATTGCGGCCTTTAAAGATGGTCGGCTCGATATAAAAACCTTGACCAACTTCATGACGTGCTTCACCACCTGTGAGGACTTCGGCACCTTCGGCACGGCCGGTGGCAATGCAGCCCAGAATTTTATCCTGCTGTTCCTGGGAAGCCTGCGCACCAATCATAGTTTCAGTATCAAGCGGGTGACCTGTTTTAATACGTTTAACACGTTCGATGGCTTTTTCAAGGAAACGGTCAGCAATACTTTCCTGTACGAGCGCACGTGATGGACAAGTACAAATTTCACCCTGATTCAGCGCAAACATAGCAAAGCCTTCGAGTGCTTTGTCTAAGTAGTCGTCATCTTGCGCCATAATATCTTCAAAGAAAATATTTGGAGATTTACCACCAAGCTCCAAAGTCACTGGAATGATGTTTTCAGTGGCGTATTGCATGATCAATTGACCGACCTGGGTCGAACCTGTGAATGCAATTTTGGCAATACGTGGATTGGTTGCCAATGGGCGACCCACTTCTACACCGTAACCATTGACTACGTTTAATACGCCTGCTGGCAATAAATCTTGAATCAGTTCAACCAAAACTAAAATGCTGGCAGGGGTTTGTTCTGCAGGTTTAAGTACGATACAGTTACCCGCAGCCAAAGCAGGTGCAAGTTTCCATGTTGCCATTAAAATTGGGAAGTTCCATGGAATAATTTGCCCCACAACGCCCAACGGCTCATGAAAGTGATAGGCAATGGTATCTTCATCAATTTCAGAAATTCCGCCTTCTTGGGCACGAATACAGCCTGCAAAATAACGGAAATGGTCAATCGCCAATGGAATGTCGGCAGCCAATGTTTCCCGAACAGGCTTACCATTGTCCCAGGTTTCAGCCACAGCCAGAACTTCCAGATTTTCTTCCAGACGGTCGGCAATTTTGAGCAGCAGGTTGGAGCGGGTAGTCGGTGAAGCAGTATTCCAGCTGGCCTTGGCTTTATGGGCTGCATCTAAAGCCAGTTCAATGTCTTCTGCCGATGAGCGTGGGACTTTGGTAAATACTTTGCCATCTACAGGAGAGATATTTTCAAAGTATTCGCCTTTTACAGGGGCGACCCACTCGCCACCAATAAAGTTTTCGTATTGTGCTTTAAATTGAACTTTTGAACCGGGTTGATTGGGATCTACGTAACGCATAATTCTCTTCCTTTGATGGTTTTTTATAATCTGCGGTCTATTTACCGTTTACAATAATCCTGTGTTTAAATCAGGTTAAATTTACGGCTAAGGTATAAGGTACTTTAGTACGTTATTTGTTTAGCATACCAATATAAGGTTGGAAAAAGGTTGGAAAGTTGCAGGTTTACAAGCAGCGAACAAATCCTTACAAAAGTAAGCAGTACAATGGATGTAATGCCCACAGGATTGTGAGAGTCAATAATGATGAAAAAACAAGACCTATTGGAAAAAAGGGTGCATATTGAACAGTTTAGACAAAGTAGCAGTTTATCGCCGCTGCATGCTCAGCAAATTCAGCAGAGTATTTTAAAATCTTGGCAACGCTCTCAAATTGCTGAAATTCCTGTTGATCGGTTGGCAGCCCCGTTAAATTATAGTCTAACGCATACACATAGTGGTTCGGCCTTACAACGTGCTGTGCAAAACTGTGCAGAAGATTTAAGACATATAGCACAGCAGTCCGACATGGTGGCAGCCGTGGGCGATGTGGGCAGTACAATTATTTGGACGGCAGCGAGCGCGCAAATGCGTAATGTGGCGGAACAGGTGCATTTTGTAGAGGGCGGGCAGTGGCGTGAGGAGTTGGTAGGTACCAATGCTTTGGCTTTGTCACTTAAAACTCAGCAAGCAAGTTGTGTGTTTTCCAGTGAACACTTTATGTCATCATTACATGACTGGGTTTGTTATGCAGCGCCTATTTTAGACCCTTATTCCAAACAAGTATTGGGCGTAATTGATTTATCGACTACTTGGAAAAACCATAACAGTTTGGGGGTGTTGGCAGCAGAACGCTGTGCTTCTTTGATTCAAAATGCACTGCTTGATCAGCAAAAACAGCAGCTTTATATTCGCGCGTTTCGCGTGCCACAAGTGTTATTTAATGGCAAAGTGGTGGTGATGACACCGCGTCAAATTGAAATATTGGTGATTTTAGCACTTTGTCCACAAGGCATGAGTTTAGATACTTTACACCAAGCTCTATATGGTGAGCGTAAAGTCAGTATGGGCACGCTTAAAGCTGAGATGTCTCAATTACGTGATATTCTAGGCGGGATGCTTGGTTCGCGTCCTTACCGAATTTTGGCGCATATAGAAGCCGATTTTTTACAAGCCGAGCAGGCTTTAGATGCTGGTTATGTGCAGTCTGCCTTACAAACGTGTGCAGGGGTGTTTTTGGCGAAAACTGAAAGTCCATTTTTATGTGCATGGCGAGATTGCTTAGAATCTCGCCTGAGTGATGCCATTTTTAATGCACAAGATACCGATGTATTGCTAAAACATTTGGCACGCAGCCCTGAAGCGATTGACGCAGTGGAGCGTTTAATTGAATTGATGCCAAAGGGGCATCCTGCACATCAAATTTTATTAAAATACACAGCCTAAGGGATGCATCAAGTCATTTAGCCGTTAATTCACTTCCTTTAGTTCTTGTTTTTAGTTTTATAGCTCTTTGCGGTTTAACCAGTCAAACAAGGACTGATACACGTCCGCACGGACTTCGGGCGCAGAAAGTACTAAATCATGCACGCCATTTTCAATTTGGCAAAGCTGAATATCGCCATGCATGTGATGCCCATATTTTTGCATATCTGCAACATTTAAAATTACGTCAGTGCGTTGCGCAATCTCATTCCATTGGCGTGGATAACTACTTTGACTCGCATGCATAATTAAGGTGGGTACACCCAAATGCACACTGGCATGAATTTCTTTTTGCGCTTCATGAATTGCACGTACAAAACTTAATCGCACTTTTGGATAACGCGGTTTCTTCCATTCCAAATTAAATAACCATTCACCATGATATTGTTTGTGTAGACTTGGTACATAAAATGGATTAAGGCGGCTTGGAAATTTCATTTCTGGCAGCAATTTGCCCAATTGGCTCAAACGAGGAATGCCGAATTTTTTCTCAATCTCGCTCATATTGAAATCATAAAAAGGGCTGTTGCACCATAAACCACGAATCAGTGGATGATTGGGATGATGTGCCACATATAACGTGGTGATTAATCCACCTGTTGAATGTCCCGCCAAAATTACCGAGTCATGTTCTTCTGTGGCAATTTGCTCAAGTGCAGCGGAAATTTCTGCATCATATTCAGACAAGCTGCGCACATTGTACCAATGTTGATGTGACAAATGCGAACGCCCATATTTACGTAAATCTAGGGCATAAAAGTCATAACCGTGCTGATTAAACTGGTCTGCCATTTCTGTTTGAAAAAAATAGTCAATAAAACCATGAATATAAAGTACGGCTTTACGGGTTTCCTGTTCGGCTTTTTTGCGTACCAAGGTAGCAATCACTTTGCCTTCATAATCCGAAGGAAAATCCAGCGTCATTTGTTGGTAATCGGCACCCAAAATATCGGGTTGATAGCTTGGTGTTGTTTTTTGTTTTTTGCTTAACAGCATAAGGTGTTCGTCATCCATTTTATTTTGACTATATCCTTGATGAGCTGTGCGCATTTGTCAAATTGAATTATGCAAATCCTCTGCATCTACATCGCTTTAGTTTTATGCTGCGAGTTCATTTTGTTCTAAACAGCAAAAAAAAAGCAGAACGCATCTGAGATGGTTCTGCCAAAGGGAAGGATAAAAATAAAACAGCAAAAGAGGAAAATTGAAAAAAAATGGGAGATGCTGAGCAAATCGTGATTCACTCAGCAGGAGATTCAAATTACATCGCGGCTTTAAAAATTTCGACCACTTGTGCATGATTGGCTTTACGTGGGTTGGTGAGCATGCAGGCATCTTTTTGTGCATTTTCAGCCATAATAGCCAAGTCATTTTCTTTCACGCCTAACTCTGCTAAACCTGTTGGAATACCAATCGAGCTAGATAGTTCACGAATTGCATCAATCGCGGCATAGGCGGCTTCTGTGGTGGTTAATCCGTCAGTATTGACTCCCATCAATTCTGCAATATCTGCATAACGCTCAGGGCAGGCAATCAGGTTAAATTCGCAAACATGCGGCAATAAAATTGCATTACAGACGCCGTGCGGCAAGTTGTAGAAACCACCGAGTTGATGCGCCATGGCATGCACATAGCCCAATGAGGCATTGTTAAATGCCATACCTGCCAAATATTGCGCATAGCTCATGGCATCACGCGCTTCAATATTTTCACCATTTGCCACGGCAGGGCTGAGCCACTGACTAATCATACGGATAGCTTTTTCAGCACAGGCATCGGTAATAGGATTGGCTGCGGTTGAAACGTAGGCTTCTACAGCATGGGTTAAGGCATCCATGCCTGTTGCTGCGGTTAAACCTGCAGGTTTGGCAATCATGAGTTTTGGATCATCAATGGCGATGAGTGGTGTACAGCGCCAATCGACAATTGCCATTTTAACGTGCGTGTCTGTATTGGTAATAATACAGAAACGGGTCATTTCCGAAGCTGTACCTGCAGTGGTGTTAATGGCAATAAGTGGGGTCATTGGCACGGTACTTTTATCAATGCCTTCATAATCACGAATATGCCCACCACCTGCGGTCACTAAGCCAATGCCTTTGGCACAGTCGTGGGAAGAACCACCACCTAAGGACACAATGAAGTCGCAGTGATTGGCATTGTAGGCATCAACACCGTTATGCACGTTAATATCGGTCGGATTTGGCTCTGCACCAGCAAAGATATGGCTGGCAACGCCTGCTTCGGTGAGATAGCCTGCAATGGTATCGGCAACGCCAAATTTAAACAGTCCTTCATCAGTCACAATTAGGGCTTTTTTGGCGCCTAAATTTTGTGCTCTTACGCCAATTTCTTTGGCACAACCAGGGCCGAAGAGTGACACACAAGGAATATAAAAACCGTTGGTTTGATCTGCAATATTTTTAAAAGCCATGCTCAGATTCCTTCTTGCATTGGATATTGGAATAATGTGTTGTTATCGCGGTGTTGAACCGTAATTTGAGTATCCATTGCTTTGTTGTGAAATCCTACCTACCAAATACCAACCCTAGTTGCTGATCAAAGAGTGTAAAATAATCACTTGAAAATTATGGATTTTTAATTTGTTTTATTATCTGAAGTAGTGCGCAGTCTATAGGCAAGAGCACAAATCTTGTTTATAGTATTTTTTGTATCTCTAATTTTAAGGTGTGAATACAGCACACACATATTTAAAATGTAATTCAATTAATAAGTGGCTTAAGCTAGATTGAAGAATTGTCCACTTTTTGCGGATGGGAAATAAAAAACAAAAAATAGGGATGTATCACGTGATGGGTCTATTCGGTGTAATCAAATAAAAATAAGATGACACTTAGATAGACCGCACTTAAGCATGAGGAGCGTATATGCAGCCAAGTCGCCAGCATAGCCAGTTGCATGCCGTTGCACAGCAATTGGTTCGTATTTCCAGTGTGGCCGCAGAAATCTATCAAGATCAAATGGATCTGATTGGGCATTTTACAGCACAAAATATGTTTCGAATTGATCCTTTGCAGCATCGGGTCGAATTGTTGAATGGTCTGTTTAGCCTTGAATTTTATTCGCCAAAATCGCATACAAATTTAATAGAAACCCACTTTGAATTTGCGGGGCAACAGCAAGAAGCGTTTGAAGATTTTTTCTTACATGATCTGCATTTTTTGACAGGGGATTTAAAACCGCAGCATTCCTTATTTTTGCGTAAGCAGGCGCAGCAATTGCGGCAATTGATTCTGCAGCAAGTTTATCTTTGGGTAGATGGTGCAGCACGGGTTAAGCAATTGTTGTTGCATTTAGATGCCATGCAGGCACAAATTTTAGATCAGGCATTAATGCAGGTAGACGATCAGTATCAACCAGTATTGACCAAATTTGTGCAGCAAGGGCAGCCGGTTCCTGAAGATGTTTTAACTGCTTTATCGACACTATGCGCTTTGGAATTTGTAGAGGGTGAAACCTTTTTGCCAGTGCAAGCACTGATGCTAAGTTATGATGATTTTTGTTTTAGTGCAGCAGAATTTCTGCCTAAAGCCATGTATCGTATTTTAAGTATCTCATTTCCAGAGCGATTTAATTTACAGGATTTAATCGATCATCAGGACGATATTCGGCTGTTGTATCGACACTCGGTAGAGCAGAGCCATTTATTGGGCTTTGTGCGGATTATGAACCGTGCGGTCTGGGCCGAAGATAATATTCTGGCCAAGCGGCATTTTCTGGAAAAAAATACCCGCATCTGGCAGACCAAAGTTGCGCGTTTGCCACTGTTTGATTATCCACGCGCAGTCAACTGGCTGTTTCGGCAATCGAAACTGGTGCTGGACTGGCTCAGTGACAATATTCATCATTCCAGTGTCCGTGTGGCGGTGGTGGCGCTAAGTTTTGTCGATTGCAGCCAGATTCATCCACGGATTATTCTGGCCACCTTGCAGTATTTCCAATATGCCTCGGCGCGGCTGTTTATTCAGAGCTGTGATCATTTCGCGCTGCAACATCAATGGTTTGAACATCAGCATAATTCCCGGGTGGTGCAAAAAGGCCAGCGCCAGTCGCTGGAAGACCCGCGCATTAGCATCAGCCCGTCTATTTTGTATTTAGATGAATGGATGAATTTGCTGGCGATTGTCTCGGCACAGGATGAACTGCAGGTGAAACAGGTTTATGCACGTTTAAGCCGGGTGATGCAGGCCTATATGCTGCATCTGCATAAGGTCACGGCAGAACTGCCGGCTGAATTAATGCAGTTTATTCATCCGGAGAGTCAGCAATCGCGTGACTTTATGCACTGTTTACGCCGTCATCAGTTGACGCTGGAGCAATTCCGGCAGCTGTTTTATTTAAAGGCCGGGCCGGTGCGTGAATCGGTATTTGATGCCTATGTGCGCGATTATCTGGTCGATTATTTTAATGAAAAAAATTACACCCCGAAAAATGTCAGCTGGAGCAGTATTTTTCAGCGTGCGGTGCGCTGGCATCATGAGGTGCATAAAGCCGAAATTCTGGCTAAGCTGAAAAAACAGTTAAACGTCCGCCACTGGCCGCCCGTATCGCTACAAGGCAGAACCCAGTATCTGGGCTGGTGCTTTGAGGAACTGAACAGTCTGGACCGGATTATTCAGGAGTCGCGCAGTTTTCATCATTGTCTGGCAGTGAGTTATAGCCAGAAAATTATTGAAGGCGAATATGTGGCTTTTCATATGTCATCGCCGTGTTATCGCCAGTCCTTAACGCTGGGTTGTCATCTGCTCGATGGACAGCTGCGCTTTGATCAGCTGGAATATCCGAACAATCATAAAGCGGAGCAGTTGCTGGTCAATATTGCGGAACAGTTTATTCAATGGCTGAACAGCCGCTTAAAACCGGACCCATCTGCCGGAACTTTATGACAAGTGATGTCGCCAGATGTGGTTTTTGCCTTAACTTTTTGCTGAAAAATGGGTAGGCTATAGCCGTTCATCTACGGTATAGGTCTTATGAAACAGGAAACTGCACTCAAACTCTTAAAAGCGGGCGAAAATGTATTTTTAACAGGCTCGGCCGGTGCAGGGAAAACCTATACGCTCAATCAGTACATCAACTATTTAAAAGCACGTAAAGTGCCGGTGGCGATTACGGCCTCGACCGGAATTGCCGCCACACATATGAATGGTATGACCATTCACACCTGGGCCGGCATTGGTATTAAAGATGTCTTGTCTGATGCCGACCTGAAAAATATGAAAGAGCGCAAATACCTGAAAGAACATCTGGAAAATGCGCAGGTCTTGATTATTGACGAAATTTCGATGCTGCATGCCAAGCAGTTGAATCTGGTCAATCAGGTGCTGAAATATTTTAAGGAAAGCGATGAAGCCTTTGGTGGTATTCAGGTGATTGTCGCCGGTGATTTCTTCCAGTTACCGCCAGTGGGCAGAAATGATGAACGTAATCGTGATAAATTCTGCTTTATGTCAGAGGCCTGGGTCGAGGCTAAATTCCGGGTCTGCTATTTGACCGAGCAGCATCGTCAGGGCAATGACTTTTTAAATGATATTCTCAATGCGATTCGTCGTCAGGATATTGGCCCGCAGCATCTGCAGGCGCTGCAAAATACCCGTCAGCAGGATATTGGCGAGACCTTTACCCGTTTGTATACCCACAATATGGATGTCGATACCATCAACTTTAAGCATTTAAATGAAATTGATGCTGAAAGTCGCCAGTTCGATGCCAGCTGTGATGGGAATGACAAACTGATTGAAACCTTAAAATCTTCGGTGCGTGCGCCTGAAACCTTGACCCTGAAAAAACATGCCAAAGTGATGTTTGTTAAAAACAACTTTGATATGGGCTATATCAACGGCAGTCTGGGCGAGGTGATTGGCTTTGAAGAAGATGATGAATATGGCTGCCTGCCGAAAGTCAAATTAACCGATGGCACGGTGCTGCTGGTCGAACCGGAAACCTGGTCGATTGATAATGAAGCGGGTAAAACTATTGCCAGTTTCCAGCAAATTCCATTGCGTCTGGCCTGGGCAATTACCATTCATAAATCACAAGGCATGACCTTGGAAGCGGCAGAAATTAACCTGAGCCATACCTTTGAAAAAGGTCAGGGCTATGTGGCACTGTCACGTTTAAAAACCTTAGATGGTCTGCGTTTATTGGGCTTTAACGAGCAGGCGCTGGAGCTGGACAGTCTGGCAATTAAAGCTGATCGCCGTTTTCAGGAACTGTCAGAGGAAGCAGAACAGAATTTTGCCGAGATTGACCTGACCGCACAGCATAAAGCCTTTATTCGGCATTGTGGCGGTACCTTGAATGAGGTTGAAATTGAACGCAATGAACGGAAAATCGCACGCAGTGGCGGCAAGCAGAATTATGCCTCGGCAACGCTGGATGAAACCCGGGCCTTGTTTGAGGAAGGTTATGAGATTGATGATATTGCCCATGAACGCGGCCTGACTCCAGCGACGATTATTAACCATCTGGCGCGTTTGCATAAGGAACAGGGACTAGATATTTCGGTGGCGCATCCGGGTGAGGAAGTGGTGGAGCAAATCCGCAAAATTTATAAACGCCTGCAAAAACGTCAGCAAAGTGATCATTTTAATGATGATGGCACGATCAAGCTGCGCCCGATTGTCGAGCTGACCAGCCCGCGCATGGGCTATGATCAGGTGCGTCTGGCTTTGTTATATGTAGAATAAACTTTTCATCTTTCCATCATCAAAGAGCATCTTAAAGATGCTCTTTTTTATGCTTATTCGGTATTTAGACGTATTTTAACTCATCTTCATCTTGCTTAAAAACAGCGCCATCTCTTAAAAGCTGCCTTATTTAGAATAATGAAACCAACTCATGGAATTTATGCTAAGATGAATTTAATTCATATTTTTATTTTTTAAGGCGACATTGTGTTCCGCGCAGTGCATCTCCTGATTTTGAGATACTTCATTTCCCATGCTTGAAATTCGTCATTTAAAAACCTTATTGGCCTTACGCGAACATGGTTCACTGGTGGCCGCGGCCAATGATTTATGTCTGACTCCATCTGCCATTTCCCATCAGTTGAAAGAGCTGGATCACTGGTATGGGGTGGAAGTGGTTAATCGTCGCTCGCGTCCGGTGACGTTTTCCAATGTGGGGCAGCGTTTACTGAAACTGGCAGATGACATTTTGCCGCAGATCCAGATTGCCCAAACCGATATTACCCGGATTGTGCATGGGCAAACCGGCCGGATTATTTTTTCTTCGGAATGTCATAGCTGTTTTGACTGGCTGATGCCGCTGTTAAATCAGTACCGTCAGCAATATCCCGATGTCGATTTGGACTTTGCTTCCGGTTTTGAAGCCAATCCGCATGAATTATTACAACATGCCGAATTTGATCTGCTGATTACTGCTGACCCGATTGCCTTAAAAGGCATCGAATATTTCCCAATTTTTGAATATGAGTCGCGTCTGGTACTGTCCAATACCCATCCACTGGTACGTGTTGCGGACATTTCGGTGCAGGACCTGGCCGAAGAAACCTTAATTACCTATCCGGTGGATAAACACCGCCTGGATATTATGGCCAAGCTGTTTATTCCGGCCAATATCTATCCGAAAGCCATTCGCACCACAGATTTAACCCAGATGTTAATCCAGCTGGTGGCCAGCGGTCGGGGGGTGGCGGCCTTACCGGACTGGGTGGTAAATGAATATGAACAAAAAGGTTGGGTCACTTCACGCCGTCTGCATTGTGTTTCGGCAGAAGGGTTACGCCGTACGCTGTATGCCGGTTATCGCAGTGAAGAAAAAGAAAAAAGCTATTTTGAAGGCTTCCTGAAACAGCTGGAAAAATTTTCGCAAAAGCGTAGTCATTACTATGCACAATAACATCCGCACAAATAGCATAATTTTTGAGTAAATAATGGTGATGCTTCAGGTCGCTGAAGCATCAGCCAGCTACGCTATTTACTCAGGAAAAACATAAGCTGAGATGTTTTTTCAATAAATGGCAGTTACTGAACTTGATAAGCTCAAGTCACAAGATTGAAGTGAGTAAGGGTATGTCCAAAGTACAATGGTTCAGCAGGGATATTTGGATTATTTGTGCAGGTTTTGTCGCGGCGATGCATGTCGGTAAATTACCGCCAGCGGTGCCGGTATTACAGCAGGAACTGGGGATCGGGCTGGTAAAAGCTGGTTTGTTGCTGTCGCTGGTGCAAGGGGCTGGTATGCTGTTTGCACTGACCTTGGGCAGTTATGTCGAAAAAATTGGACTGAAACGCTGTGTCTTGCTTGGACTGGGCTTACTAAGCGCAGCCAGTTTGCTCGGTGGGTTTAGCCAAAGCGTCAGCAGTTTGCTGCTGCTGCGGGTAGTGGAAGGATTTGGCTTTTTACTGGTGACCTTAAGTGGTCCGGCCTATATTCGCCAGCTGGTGCCGGCAGAAGAAATTTCCGCCAAAATGGGCTTGTGGAGTGCCTATATGGGCGGCGGCATGGGGATTTCCTTATTACTGACGCCGTGGCTAATCACCATGATGGGCTGGCAAGGGGTATGGCTGATGCTAACACTACTGACCTTAAGCCTGTTTGCGCTGGTCGCCACCCGAGTGCCGAAACCGCAACAATCAACCCAGAAAATTGAAGTGTATCAGCTGATCAAAACCACGCTCAAACATCCACCAGCGTGGATGCTGGCATTGATGTTCGGCACCTATGCCGGACAATGGTTTAGTCTGGTCGGTTTCTTGCCAACCATCTATCAGCAAAACGAGATTTCCTTGACGCTGGCAGGTGCATTAACTGCGTCGGTGGCGATTGCCAATGCAGTCGGGACCTTTGCCTGCGGCATCATGTTGCAGCGCGGTTTGTTGCCTAAAACTTTAGTCCAAACCGGTTTTATCATCTTGATGCTGTGTGCCTTAAGTTTCTATATCTTTCAGGCCCAGTTACCATTTTTACTGCAGTTTGCCTGCGTGTTTAGCTTTTCGTTATTTGGTGGTCTGGTCGCCGCGGTGGTCTTTGCTCAAGCCTTGCGTTTTGCGCCTAGTCCGGTGGCCATTAGTGCGACCATTGGCATGATTTTACAGTGCTCAGCGACATCGCAGTTTCTGTTGCCACCAGCAATTGCTGCGATTGTTTCTGCCACCGGAGACTGGTTCTGGGTCGGTATTGTGATGGCTGCGTTCTCGGCAATGGGCTGGCTATTATGCCAAAAGCTGTTTCAGGCCGATGTACGTGCCTAATCGTGTATCCGTATCTCTTTAAAGCCGTGTCTGTATGAAGCGGCTATTTAGAACCAATCAATAACGATAAAATGCCGGCGGCAATTAATGGTCCGACCGGCACACCGCGCAGCAAGGCCACACCGGCAACCGTACCAATCAGCAGGCCAGCGACAATATTCGGTTGATGGCTCATCAGCTGTACCCCACGTGCACCGAGCCAGGCCACAAACAGGCCTATGCCAATCGCGAGTATGGATTTCCAGTGCATAAATGATTTCAGGATTTCATCACCGGGGATTTTACCGCTGGCAATGGGCGTTAGTACGCCAATGGTCAAAATGATAATGCCAATATTTAAACCATGCTGTTGCAAGAGCGGAAAATATACTTCCAGTGGTGTGATGCGAAACACGATTAACACCGCGGCGGCAATGGTGACGGCAGTATTGTGACTAAAAATACCGCAGGCCAATAAAATAAGCAGAACAATCAGGTTTAAATCGAGGTGTGACATACAGGCTGAACACGGTGGCATGGGAGAAAAAGAGGCCATTATTGTAGCCTTTTTCAGCGGGGCCTGCTGATAGATTCCAACTCCAGCGCGGTTTCAGTATAAAATACGCCATCTTCCATATTGATACAGCTTTCACTCCACAGGTAATTCGATGACTTTAGAAAAAATGTTGCAATCGCAAGGCTTTGGTTCACGCAAACACTGCCAGCAGCTGATTCAAAATGGTGCGATTGCCATTGAGGGTGAAGTCATCACCCAACCCAAACAGAAACTGCAGTTGCAGGGTTTAAAATTTTCGGTCTATGGGCAGGACTATACCTATCGGGAGAAGGTCTATATCGCGTTAAACAAACCGCAAGGTTATGAGTGTTCACATCAGGCCACCCATCATTTTAGTGTGTTTGATCTGTTTGACGATATTTTGCTGAATCGTGGCCTGCAATGTGTGGGACGTTTAGATCAGGACACCACCGGTTTGTTATTGCTAACTGATGATGGCCAGTTTTTACAGGCGCTGACCCATCCGAAAAAGCATGTGGCCAAAGTCTATCGCATGTACACCGCAGATCCGGTCACAGATGCGCAAATCCAGCAACTGGCAGATGGAGTCGAACTGCGCAATGAAAGCGGCATTTTTGCTGCCACCGATATTTGCCGTCTGGCCGAGCACGAGCTGGAAATGACCATTCATCAGGGTGTCTATCATCAGGTAAAGCGGATGCTAGCAGCAGTTGGCAATAAGGTGGAAAAGCTGCATCGTCAGCAAATTGGCGCTTTAAACCTGCCAGAACTCGAGTTGGGGCAGTGGATCTATTTAGATGACGCCCAGGTACAGCAGGCGCGTACCCGGATGCAGGATTAAACCGGCTTTTAATAGATTGGGCTATTTTAAGAAACAGTGGTAGGTCTGAAACTCATTGTCTTTAATAAAGCCCATCTGTTCATACAGTTGATGCGATTGATAGTTGTTGTTCTGGGTTTGCAGACTAATCCGTAGTGCATTGTTATGACGGGCAAAATGAATTGCGGTATCAATCAGCTGTTTGGCCGAGCCTTGACGACGATAGACCGGCGTCACATAGACATCATCCAGAATATAATAGGTGGTACAGGCCACCGAAGAAAAGCCTAAATACAGCAGGATAAAACCGGTAATCACCTCATCTTTCACATGAATAAAAATCACACTTTCATGATTTTCAAAACGCTGTTGTAAAAACTGGTGTGAAAGCTTCAGGTTAGAAGATGCACCATAAAATTGACGATATTCATCAAATAATACGGCCAGCTGCTCGAGATCTGCTACGGTTGCGCGTCTGACAATCATCCATGACTCCCTGCATATCTTATTGTTGTCTATGCAGCATAACCAAGTTTTTAGCAGATTAAATTAAAATATTGTTTATAAATACAACACTGTTAACTTTTGTCAGTTTCACCCAAGAGGGCATTTAATTCGGCAAACAGGTCCAGATCTTCATCGTCCAGTGGGGAAGTGTCGGTGCTGACGGGCGCAGGTGTGGGTGTGGCCTGAGTATTTTGCTGTTCTTGCTTGAGCTTTCTTAACTTGATCAGCTGCTCCAGATTAATATTCTGGTTTTCGATAGAAAAAGGAATAGATTTGGTCAGAACGACCTGTTTAAAGAACAGACGAACCGCTTGTGCCGGTGTAATCCCCAACTGTTTAAACACGGCAAAAGCCTGTTTCTTTTCCTGAGAATCCAGGCGAATTTGATAAACTTCAGTTTTTCTCATGATTTTAATTAATTTAAGTGCACTTAACTGTGTAGACACATTTTAATCTAACCATTTGTAATTTCAATATTCATACACAGGAAAAATTGAAATAAATGTAATGACAATTAGATTACAGTGTCAGGTCAAATTGGGAGCTAAACGCCATTGCTGCTTTGCTGATTGGGTCCTGAAAGCAAATATCTTTGGCCAGAAGCTGTAAAGGCGCAGAAAAATCATCTTCCGTTTTATGCTGCACCTGCGGATAAAATGGATCGTTTAAAATAGCAATTCCAAGCTGATTTAAATGCACCCGCAATTGATGCTGCTTACCGGTGACAGGTTTAAGCAAATACTTTGCCAAATGACCGTTATGCGCTAACAGCTCAATATCGGTTTCGCTGTTGGGTACTCCATCCACCACCTGCATGGTATAAAACGGCTGACCTTTTTCCATGCGGTAACGGGTGGTGCAAGGAAAACTTAAATCGGCACGAAAAGGTGCAATCGCATGATAGGTCTTGCGGACCTGACGTTCGGCAAACATTTGCTGATAAAGACCACGACTGGCCGGCTGTTTGGAAAATAGCACCACGCCGGCAGTTTCCCGGTCTAAACGGTGAATCGGGGTCAGCTGTTCATTGCCAGTTTGCTGTTTCAAACGCACCAGTAAGGTTTGCTGCACATATTGTCCGGTTGGGCTCATGGTCAGAAAATGTGGTTTATCTACCACCAGCAAATCTTCATTTTCAAATAAAATCTGATGCTGAAACGGCACCGTTACTTCATGGGCCAAAAAACGATAGTAAAAACAGTGCGTATGCGCCTGAAAAGGACTGTCGATGTGTAGACGCTGACCGTGCGCATCATAGACCAGCCCATCCTGAAAGCGCGACTGCCATTCAGCAGCGGAAATATGCGGAAACTGCTGGCACAGGTAGGCATACACTGTACGTGCCGATGATAGCTGCAAATAAACTTTGCTGGCGCTAACGCCATTAATCATCGGGGGAATAAAATCGGCAGTGGAGCTCATGAACGGGTGCACATCTCAAATTAGGTAACAAATGCTGTGAAAAAATACAGATTCTGACGCAGTCGAATAGGCTTTTAAACGGCTGCGATGCTATCATAATTGCTGTTTTGAATCATGTCGCGAGTATTATGCAGTATTCATTTTGTCTGAACCTGAACAATGAACAAGAGACCCAAAATCTGGCTCAGGTTTTGGCGGCGCATTTCCCGCGCGGGGTGATTTATCTGATTGGGGATTTGGGCGCAGGGAAAACCACGCTAACCCGTTATCTGTTACAAAGCTTAGGTCATCAGGGATCGGTAAAAAGTCCCACCTATACCCTGGTGGAGCCGTATCAGGTCAATGGTCAGGATATTTTCCACTTTGACCTGTATCGCCTGAATGACCCGTATGAACTGGAGCTGATGGGCATCCGCGATTATCTGGATACAGCAAACGCCTTATTTTTATTTGAATGGCCATCAAAAGGTGGGGATGAAATTCCAGCACCGGACCTGATTATTAATATTCTAAAGTCTGAAGATGAACTGAGCCGCACCGCAACTCTCAACTCGTCTTCTGCCGCTTTGCAACACGCTCTGGAGCAGAATTTTACCCATGTCGGCTGATTTAAGTACACGTCGTATCCGCGCGCTTGATCCGGCACTGGCCAACCAGATTGCCGCCGGAGAAGTTATTGAGCGTCCGGCTTCTGTGGTCAAAGAATTATTAGAAAATGCGATTGATGCCGGTGCGACCGAACTGATTATCCGGGTGGAACAGGGCGGCAGTACCCTGATTGAAATTATTGACAATGGGCGCGGCATTCATCCTGAAGATCTGCCCTTGGCAGTGATGCGTCATGCCACCAGTAAAATTCAAACTGCCGATGATCTGCATGCCATTGTCAGCCTCGGTTTTCGTGGTGAAGCACTGGCATCCATTGCCGCAGTATCGCGTTTAAGCCTGATCAGCAGCCAGACAGATGAAGGGGTGGGCTATCAGGTTGAAGTGAATGGCACGGCTTTTGATCATCAGGAGATTGTGCCGGTGGCTGCGTCGAAAGGAACCCATATTCGGGTGCAGGATCTGTTTTTTAATGTGCCGGCACGCCGTAAATTTTTAAAAAAGCCGGGTACCGAATTTGGCCATATTGAAGAAATTGTGCGCCGTCTGGCACTGACGCATTTTGATATCCGTTTTGTGCTGGAACATAATAACAGCATCAAGCTGAACCTGCCGGTTGCTGACAGCGGCGAGCTGCGTTTTCAGCGTGTACAGCAATTGCTGGGACGACAGTTTACCGAAAATGCTTACTGGATTGATGCCGATAGTATCAGCATGCGTCTGTCGGGCTGGTTGGGCCATCCTTCCGATGCGCGGGCACAGGCCGATTTACAATATGTCTATGTAAATGGCCGGATTGTTAAAGACAAGACCATCTCACATGCGCTGCGCATGGCCTATGATGGTATTTTGCATGGTCATCAGCATGCGGCGTATTTGCTGTTTCTGGAAGTTGAACCTGAAAATATTGATGTCAATGTGCATCCAACCAAGCATGAAATCCGCTTTTTAAACCAGCGTGAAGTGCATGAGTTTGTGCGTCATTATGGCAAAGAAACCCTGGCACAGTTCCAAACCGCCAGTGCCGACTTGGCCACGGCCATGAAAACTGAAACCTCGGAGCCGGTGTTTGCGGCGCAGCCACGTTATCAGGAACAGTTCCAGCTGCATAAAGCAGCCGAAGCCATCGTGCCAGGATCTAATCAGGCGGCACCAGAATTACTGACAGATTTTAGCGATGCCCGCCCGCAAAGTGTGGATTATGCATTGCCACAAGGCCAGAAAATGGCCAGTGGTCAGAATACCGGTTATAGCAATGGCTATACCGGCTCACAGCAGCTGAACAATGCGCTAAAAAGCTATCTGGCACCGTTACGTGAGCTGGATGAATCTGCATTGTCCAGCCCACAGTCGGCCGCAGGTGATACGCAGCCAGCTCCGGTAGATGAACATCCGCTTGGGATTGCCATTGCCCAGTTACACGGAATTTATATTCTGGCGCAAAATACCGAAGGCTTGATTATTGTCGATATGCACGCGGCGCATGAGCGGATTTTATTACAGCAAATGAAATCGGCTTGGGATAAGCCGGAATTCTGGACCTCACAGCAGCTGCTAATTCCTAAAGTGATTAGCATTAGCCGGATGCAGGCGATGCGGATTGAAGAGCTAAAACCGCAGCTGGCACGTTTAGGGCTGGATCTGGATCAATATGGTGATGAGCAGGTGATTGTGCGTGGGGTGCCGGCGATTTTGCATAAGGCCAATTTTGATGCGCTGATTCCTGAATTGTTGAATGATCTGGACCCGGCCGATGAAGCACAAGCGCTGCTACAAAAACGTGATCAGATTCTGGCCGGCATGGCCTGTCATGGTGCCGTGCGTGCGCATCGTATGCTCAGCCTGTCTGAAATGAACGCCTTGCTGCGCCAGATGGAACAAACCGAATTTGCCAGCCAATGTAATCATGGCCGCCCGACCTGGCGTGCCTTTCCATTGGCTCAATTAGATAAACTTTTTGCTCGAGGAGAGTAGTGGTACATGTCAAATCAATTGCCGGTCATCAATTTAATGGGACCTACTGCAAGCGGTAAAACTGCTTTGGCGTGTGAACTCTATGAACTGGGGCATTTTGAGCTGATTTCAGTCGATTCCGCTTTGGTGTATCAGGATATGGATATTGGCACCGCCAAACCAAGCAAAGCCGAGCAGGCGCGTTATCCGCATCATCTGATTGATATTATTACCCCTTTAGAGGTGTATTCTGCTGCGCAGTTTGTAGAAGATGCCTGTGCTTTAATTGATGATATGCATGCGCGTGGCAAAACCCCGATTCTGGTGGGCGGAACTATGCTGTATTTCAAGGCCTTGCTGGAAGGGTTGTCCAGTAATTTGCCAAGTGCAGATTATGCGGTGCGTGCTGAAATTGAAGATAAGGCGGCACGTGAGGGCTGGGAAGCCGTGTATGCCGAATTGTGCGCAGTAGATGCTTTAGCCGGACAGAAATTTAAAGTCAGCGATAAGCAGCGGATTATCCGGGCCTTGGAAGTGTTCAAGTTAACCGGCCAGCCCATTACCAAACTACAAGCAGAACAACCCAAAAATGTACCATATCGTTACACTTTTCATAATCACGCCTTGCTGCCAGATCGGGTAGAATTACATCAACGTATAGAAAAACGATTAGAAATAATGTGGTCAATGGGTTTTTTGAATGAAGTAGAAAAACTTATTGAAAAATACGATTTAGATGAGAATTTACCCTCTATGCGCTCTGTTGGATACCGACAAGTTTTAGAATTTCTAAAGAAAAGTGATAAAAGTCTCAATAAAAAGCACGAAATGGAGGATAAGGCCCTATTTGCAACACGACAACTTGCAAAACGTCAATATACTTGGCTCAGATCGTTGCAGGAGTCGCATAAAATTCAAACATATTTTACGATAAAGCAGGCTCAAGAAGACTTGCGAAACTGTTACGGATAAAGCAAAATTTATGAACTGTCTTTTTTATAAATTTTAATTGAAAAATAAAGATAGTTTTTGCGCTGATTTTTAATTATTTTTGGAGTTATAACATGTCTAAAGGTCAAACTTTACAAGATCCGTTCTTGAATTCTCTCCGTAAAGAACGTATTCCAGTTTCTATTTTCCTTGTAAACGGTATTAAATTACAGGGTCATATCGAATCTTTTGACCAGTATGTGGTGCTATTAAAAAATACAGTAAGCCAAATGGTTTACAAACACGCGATTTCTACAGTTGTACCTGCACGTAATCCACGTCCTGCTGGTGCACCTGCTGGTGCTCAAGGCGCTGGTGGCTTCGGTGGTCAAGGCGGTGGCTTCGGCGGCGGTCAAGGTGGTGGCTTTGGCGGTCAAGGCGGCTTCGGTGGTCAAGGCGGCGGCTTCGGTGGTCAAGGTGGCTTCGGTGGTCAAGGCGGCTTCGGCGGTCAAGGTGGTTTCGGTGGTCAAGGTGCTGGCTTCGGTGGTCAAGGCGGCTTTGGCGGTCAAGGCGCTGGCTTCGGTAGTCAAGCTTCTGGTTTTGACAACGACTCTAAATTTGAAGATTCTCAAGAAGATGACAACAACCGTTAATCAATATTAAGGGCTTAAGTTCTCTTATAAAAAAACCGCTGAATTCAGCGGTTTTTTTATTGCTATTGATGGCAAGATGAAAAGCCAGAATTAAAAAAACCAGTGCAGGCACTGGTTTTTCATTTTTAAGACCTAGTTGTTTTTACGGTCCAGGTTTGGATCTTTAATATCGACAAAGGCATTGCTGCGAATTTCACGTAACCAGCTGTCCAGTTCGGTATCAAACTGACGTTCACCTAAAATCTGGCGTGCCATACGTTCCTGATATTCGCGGGTCATATCCTGCTGACGTGTATCTGTCACCTGTAGAATATGCCAGCCAAACTGGGTTTGAAACGGCTGGCTGATTTCACCTACCGGGGTGCTTTTCATTTGCTGTTCAAATTCAGGCACCATCACCCCTGGGCTAACCCAGCCCAAGCTACCGCCATCACGGGCAGAGCCAGTATCGGTTGAGAAAGTACCGGCCAACACTGCAAAATCTTCACCGGCTTTGAGGCGGTTATACAAACTGTCAATCATGTGCTTGGCATTTTCTGGGCTCACCACTTCTGTTGGCTGAATCAGAATATGACGGGTTTGATATTGTGGGACCAGCGCGCGCTGTTCACCGGCTTTACGATCGACCAGTTTCAGCACATGAATACCATCATTGACTGCAATCAGCTCAGTGGTCTGACCGACGTCAAGTGCACTTACACGTGCAGCCAGTTCAGCCGGAATTTCAGAAAGGCTGCGGAAACCCATATCAGCCGATTCAACTTTGGTGGCAGCTGTGCTGAACTGCTTGTTAATGGCATTGAGGTCATTGCTGTTATTCAGTGCAGTTTTAACCTGTTCCGCGGTGGCCTGTGCATTTTCACCGGATACGCGCACATGCAACACATGCGCCTGACTGCCTAAAGCGGCCTGACCTTGCGGGGTTTTCAGGAAGTTATCGACATCCTGATCGCTAATTTTAATTCGCGACATCACGACTTGCTGACGCAGACGGTTAATTGCCAAATCTTCAGCAATACGGTTGCGTAAAGAGGCATAGGTCCCCGGTGCAATACGGTCGACTTTCTGCTGGAAATCTTCCAGACTTTTGCTGCCATTTTGCTGGGCCACACGCATCACCGCTTCATTTAATGCTTTTTCATCAGGTTTGATGTTGTAACGTTTGACCTGTTCCAGCTGTGCCTGACGCACGATCAGTTGTTCTAAGGCTTGTTGTTGTAAATATTGGGCCGGTGGCACGGTTTTGTTTTGTGCCTGTAATTGTTGCTGCATTTCGGCAGCGGTTTGCGCTAAATCACTTTGTAGGATGACACTGTTATCCACCACGGCCACGACCTGATCTACAGTTTGTGCAAAAGCAGGTGCAGCTGAAGAAATACATAAAGCTAAGGCAGTGGCTTTAAAAAATTGTTTTAACTGTGGTGTCTTCATTAACGTTGTGTCCAAGTTTGATTAGTTCTATTAAACCCTAAAATACGGTTTTCAAGTAAAGATGCAAGTTTATTGTTGAAACTGCCGAGGCCTTTCAGGTTTAATTCGGCCATGATGGCGCGTTTCGGCTTGACGTTGTGATCGGAGACATCATCCAGATCATTATAATAAGAGCGGCCGTAGACCGAGATGCCCCAGCAGCAGGATTCATAGTTCACACCGAGTAAATATTCACGGGCGACGCTATTGTCCAAATCGTATTGGGCATGACCCAGAATACGCCAGTTGTTGTAGACCGGTTGAATGAACGAGGCCACCACCTGATCATAATGATCCTGACGGTTTGGAATATGACGACGGTTAATATAGCCGACATTGTATAAATTGCCTTGTTCACCGGTATAGAACAGGTGCAGATCGCGCTGGGCATTGTCACCGTTTGACATCCAGGCGGCATTGGCACCAATATTCAGGTTTTCGGTTAACTGGCTGGCCAGACTCACTACCGGGCCGGTGCGGCTTTCGGTATCAAAGCTGTCTGCAGTATTTTCCAAGGTCACACGGCGATCTTCAAAGAAGAAGCTTTGACCCAGGCTGGCACGAATCCGCTCTAAACCTACTTCATCAAACAGGCTGTAGCTTAAACCGAGTGACAGGAAGTTGTTGTCTTCCAGGCGGTCATGACCATAGAAACGGTACGGACTAAACAGCTGGTCATAGTTAATGGAAGCGGTGGCTGAATCAAAGTTTGGATGGCCATCCTGATTCTGATACGGTGCATAGGCATAGAAGGCACGCGGGGTAATGGTTTGCAGGAAGCGGCCTTCTTTTTCAAAGGTCAGGCCGGCGTCCAGGGTAAACTGCGGTACTGTTACCGATTTATTTTCACTTGAGCTATTGGTCAGAGTACCGCTGTTATTGTCATAAAACGCGATGGTGTCTTTATCAAAGAAAGTATTGACGTTGCGAAGTGACACTTCTGGAATTACAAAAGACCACGGGTTGCGGTAATTATAACGTACTTTAAAATCGTTATAGATACGGGTACCGCTTGGCTCATACGTATTTAGATCATTGGTATGACCTTCAAGATGGTTGATATCTTTTTTGAAATAAGCAGTATCGTGATTGAATTCAAGCTGGAAACCTTGAGGATTCCCGGTTTTATAGTTCAATAAGAACTGTGGTAAACGCGCATACGGACGGTCTTCATCTGGAATAGTTGGGTCCAGCGTCTGGAAATCTTCAACTTTTAGCTGCGCTCTTAAACCCGGAATGCCATTGCGATAATTTAGTTCCCAGGCGCGGCGTAAGTTCAGGTCGGTTCTGGAGTTCGGGTTGTTGTTTAAGTCAGCAAAATAGTCTTTATCTGAAGCGTAGTTATATTCCAGATTGGTATTGAACTGCTCGTTAATCTGCCAGTTATGCAGAAAGTGAAAATCCTTACGATCTTCATCATTGTATTTATTGTCAGAGGCCAGGTAGCCGCCCCAGATCTGACCCTGACCAAAATTCTCGGTCAGATAGCGGAATTCACCTTCCAGCATCGGGCCGCGGTCACCAATATAGCGTGGTGTCACGGTGGCATCATAGTTTGGAGCCAGGTTCAGGTAGACCGGTACCGCCAGTTCAACCCCACCATCATTGGTAAAGCCAAAGCTTGGGGTCAAAATACCGGTAGTACGACGGTCATCAATCGGAAAGTTAAAATATGGCACCGCCAGCACCGGTACATCTTTTACATACAGCTTGGTGCTACGGGTTTCACCGCGACCGGTTTCCTGATTTAGCTTGATTTCATCGGCCTGAATTTTCCAAGTCGGTGCCTGTTCAGGCGGGCAGGTGCTATAGGTGGCATTGTTCAATACCAAGGTATTGGTTGAAGTGCGGGCAATCTTTTCCGCCATGCCATGTGCGTGCTGTTCTTCTGCAATATAGAAGCTGTTGTGTAAATCGCCTTGCTGGGTTTTCAGGTTGTAATTGATCTGGTCGCTTTGCGCCAGTAAACCGGCTTGCGCCATTTGTACCCGGCCTTCGGCACTGGCATAGGTCTGGGTCTGGTCAATGGTAATTTTATCGGCACGAATCTGGCGGCCTTGCTGGTCAATGACCACATTGCCTTCTAAAACCGAATCCCCATTAGGATTATAGTGACCATAATCAGCGGTAACGGTCGAGGTGGCTTCTTCAGCAGCAACGGCCACGGTGTCCGGGCTAATTGGCGTGACCCAGGCGCCTTGACAATAGGCTGAACTCAGCTCTTGTCCAAAACGCTGCTGGGCTTCCGGCGCGGTTTTATCGACATAATACTGTTCAAAAAACGACTGGCCCGGATAAGCATCCTGAATGCTCTGTTTGAGTTGTTGATTGGTGATGGATGAAGCGGGCTCTGTGGTCTCTGCATGACTGCTCATCGCGTGTCCACATAACAGGGTCAAGATCGCAGTCGCTAAAGGATTAAATTTAAACTGATGCTTCATTTGTCTCATTAACCAAGAGTGCTTAATCGCAATTAATTATTGTCGCATCATAGAGAAAAAGCGCAGAAGTAGCTACACTTAGCACTTTAAAAACTCAGCCTGTATTAGAATTTATTGCAAATGAATACACAACGTGAACAATTGATACAAACATGGATTACATCTGTACTCGGTTCAGATCAATTTGAAACTCATTTTTTAGCAGGCGATGCAAGCTTCCGTCGTTATGCACGAATCAAATTGAATAATAAAACATTTATGCTGATGGATGCACCACCAGAAAAAGAAGATTGTGGTCCTTTTGTGACGATTGATGAATTTTTTGATGCGCATGGTGTACGCGTGCCGCATATCATCGCCAAAGATCTGCAGCAGGGCTTTTTGCTACTGGAAGATTTTGGTGATGTATTGCTCTCGACCCTGTTAAATGAACAGACTGTCGATGACTACTATGCACAAAGCTTTAAGCAGCTGATCCAATTGCAGTCCATTGCTGGCGAAGGCCATTTCCCGGACTATTCCTATGAAAAACTGATCAGTGAAATGGAGCTGCTCACCGACTGGATGTTGCCCTCATTACAGATTCAGCCAACCGCAGAAGAGAGCGCGTTAATCAAGCGTACCTTTGCTATTCTGGCCAATGCGGCTTTGGCCCAGCCACAAGTGATTGTACATCGTGATTTTCACAGCCGGAACCTGATGAAAATTGCAGGTGAAACCGAACTTGGGGTGATTGATTTTCAGGATGCGGTAATTGGCGCCGATACCTATGATCTGATTTCAATTACCCGCGATGCCTATGTGCAGTGGAATGCAGATCGTGTCTATCGCTGGTTTAAAACCTTTTATGATTTGTTGCCAGAAAGCGCCAAGCAGGAGCGTGATTTTGAGCAGTTCAAGAAAGACGCCGACCTGATGGCGATTCAGCGTCATATCAAGATTCTGGGTATTTTTGTGCGCCTGTTCGAGCGTGATGGCAAATCGGGTTACTTAAAAGATTTGCCGCGCGTGATGTGGTATCTACTGGAAGAATCGCAGCCTTATGCCGAATTGCAGCCTTTTATGCAGTTTATTCGTGAAAAAGTTATGCCGGCATTTGAAGCCAAATATGGCCGTTATGAGGTAGCTGCCTGATGAAAGCCATGATTCTTGCTGCCGGTTTAGGTAACCGGATGCGTCCTTTAACCTTGCATACGCCTAAACCCTTGCTGGAAGTGGGCGGTAAGCCGCTGATTGTTTGGCATATCGAAAAACTGCAGCGCATTGGCGTAACCGAAATTGTGATCAATACCGCCTGGCTGGGTGAAAAACTGGCTCAGGCTTTGGGGGATGGCAGCCAGTTTGACGTTAATATTCTCTGGTCGCATGAAGGCGAAGGTCTGGAAACCGCAGGCGGGATTATTAACGCGCTGCCGCTGCTCGGCAATGAGCCCTTTATTCTGGTCAATGGCGATGTCTGGACCACCATGGATTTTGCGCCATTATTGTCGGTACAGCTAGAGAGTCAGCTGGCGCATCTGGTGCTGGTAGAGAATCCGGCACAGCATCCGCAAGGCGATTTCACCTTATCGGAACAAAAAGCCTATACCTTTGATCAGGGTAAATCGGGTGAAAATCTGACCTATAGCGGTATTGCCGTGATTGATCCGCAGATGTTCCAGGGCCTGGAAGGTGGCAAGCGTCCACTGGCACCGTTATTGAAACAGGCCATGCAGGATGAAAAAATTGCCGCCAGCAAATTGCAGGGTGTCTGGGTAGATGTTGGCACTCCTGAGCGATTAAATGCACTGGATCAACAAATTCAGCAAGGTGTGTACGCTTAAGTGCATATTCACTAAGCACTCGCTGCTGTGACTTGGCAGATAAATCGGTATACTTTCAGCTAACTTTTTCGAGACGTTCATTGTTTATGCATACGTTTTTTCAGGAACTCAAGCAGGGTAGTCAGGCCTTGGGTTTAGAGCTCAGCGATGAGACTTTAAATTTATTACTCCAATATCAAGATGCTTTGGTGCTATGGAACAAAGCGTATAACTTGACCGCAATTCGTGATCCGAAAGAAATGCTGGTCAAGCATTTGCTCGACAGCCTGAGTATTCTCAACGATTTACCTGCCGGCCGTTTGCTGGACATTGGTACCGGTGGCGGTATGCCGGGCATGATCATTGCCTTATGTCAGCCGGAACGTCAGTGCGTGTTGCTGGACTCGAATGGCAAAAAAATCCGTTTCTTGAAGCAGTTTATTGCCGATCTGAAACTGCAAAACGTGGTGGCGGTCCAAACCCGAGTCGAAAATGAAGACAGTATCCGTGAGTTAGGCCAGTTTGATGTCATCACCAGCCGTGCCTTTGCATCTCTGACCGATTTTGTGGCGGCATCAAAACCGTTTATGCATGGACAGAGTATTATTGCTTCCATGAAAGGTCTGATTCCGGCCGATGAGGTTGAAGCATTGAAAGATGAGTTCAGCTGTGAAATTATCGAGCTAAAAGTTCCACGTCTGGACGAACAGCGTCATCTACTTTTATTAAAACATATTTAATTCATTCTAAGGATTGGGGTTACCATGGCACAAATTATTGCGATTGCGAACCAGAAAGGTGGTGTCGGTAAAACTACAACCGCAGTAAATTTGGCAGCATCGTTAGCTGTTTTGAAAAAGCGCGTTTTACTTGTGGATATGGATTCACAGGGAAATGCCACGATGGGTTCTGGTATCCAAAAAAACGACCTTCTATATTCCATTACCGATGTGTTGCTGGGCGAAGTGCCAATTGAAACGGCCATTACCAAATCGGAAGTGGGTTATAAGGTTTTAGGTGCAAACCGTGATTTGTCCGGTGTGGAACTGGCTATTGCCGAGCAGGAAGGGCGCGAGTTTATTCTGCGTGATGCACTGGGCGAAATTGAAAAAAGTTTTGACTACATTATTGTCGATTGTGCGCCAAGCTTAAGCTTAATTACCGTGAATGCGCTGGCTGCGGTACAGGGCGTGATGATTCCAATGCAATGTGAATACTATGCGCTGGAAGGTCTGGCCGATTTAACCCAGACCATCGACCGGATTCAGCAGGCGTTGAACCCAGAGCTGGAAATTATTGGCGTGCTGCGGACCATGTACGATGCGCGTAATGCATTAACCCGTGATGTGTCTGAAGAGCTGCAGCAGTATTTTGGCAAAAAACTGTATGACACCGTGATTCCACGTAATGTGCGTCTGGCCGAAGCACCGGCGCATGGTTTGCCTGTAATTTATTTTGAGAAAAGTTCAAAGGGTGCAGTTGCTTACCTGAATCTGGCAGCTGAAATGTTAAAGAAAAGCAAAGTGAAAAAAGGAAGTAAAGCATGACCACAAAAAAACGCGGACTCGCCAAAGGTCGTGGTTTGGATGCCTTACTTGGGTCGATCCAGAAAGAAAAATTACAACTTGAAGCCCAGTCTTTGGATCATGGTCAGCTAAAACAGATTGATGTGCATTTATTAAAACGGGGTGAATATCAGCCACGCCGTTTTATCCATGAACAGGACTTACAGGAGCTTGCCGCCTCGATTGAAAAACACGGGGTCATGCAACCTATTGTGATTCGTCCGATTGATGACGAACAGCATCCGTATGAAATTATTGCTGGTGAACGTCGCTGGCGTGCCGCACAGCTGGCGGGACTCACCGAAGTTCCGGCAATTGTCCGTGACCTGACCGATCAGGTGGCGATTGCACTGGCTTTAATTGAAAATATTCAGCGTCAGGATCTGAATCCGATTGATCAGGCCATGGCCTTGCAGCGCTTCCATGACGAGTTTGGTCTGAGCCATCAGGAAATTGCCGACACCGTCGGTAAGGCACGAACTACGGTCAGTAACCTGTTGCGTTTGTTGACTTTAACTGAAGAAGTTAAAGACCTGATGCAGCAAGGGCTGCTGGATATGGGCCATGCGCGCGCCATTTTGACCTTAAAAGCCAAAGATCAGCTGAAAGTGGCTGAACTGGTGATTGAAAAGAGTTTGTCGGTCCGTCAGACCGAACAGCTGGTGCGTGACTGGAGCGCACCAAAAACAGAAAAACCAAAAGCAGAACCGGCACCGGATATTCAGCAACTGACACAACGTCTGTCAGAGCGTTTCAGTGCCAATGTCAAAATTGATCATAACAAGCAGGGTAAGGGGAAGCTGGTGATCAGCTATCACTCCTTAGAAGAACTAGATGGTATTTTAAATATCTGCTTGGCTGATTAATTTTTATTGTAGATTTATTGGGGAAAATCGAATGTGGGAATTGGTAAAAGCAGGCGGCTGGCTGATGCTGCCGTTACTGTTGTGCTCTGTGTTTACGCTGGCCATCAGTATTGAGCGTTTTTTACGTCTTAAGCGTGCCGGTGTGGTGCCGAAAGCCTTGCAATTACAAACCGGACAGCCGGTGCAAGGCGTGTTACAGCAGTTGCAGCAATCGGAAAATTTACAGCACAGTACTTTGGGCCGAATCTTTATGGCTGGTGCGCAAAATAAACACCAGTCTGAACAGTTTGCGCGTGCGCAGATGGAAGCGACAGCCTCTCAGGAAATTGGGTATCTGGAAAAAAATATTAATTTCCTCGGGACTTTAAGTGCTGTAGCACCGCTGCTCGGCTTATTGGGGACCGTTCTGGGGATTATTGAATCTTTCCTGATGATTGATATCAGTTCAAGCAACCCGACTTTAATGATTCCGGGGATTTCCAAGGCGCTGATTACCACCGCAGCGGGTATGCTGATTGCGGTGCCGGCCTTATTTGCTTACCGTTATTTCCAGCGTCTGGTACAGGAATATGTGGCCGAGCTGGAACAGCAGGCGACATTGTTTCATGCTGCGCTGTTTCATCAAACCCAGATTGTTGATGAAGACATTAAAAAAGCAGGCTAAGGTGACCTATGAAATTCAAACGCTCGCAAGTGGAAGATATTCATATTAACCTGACGCCAATGATTGACTGTTTGCTATTTATTCTGGTGTTCCTGTTGCTGTCTACCAGTTTTAACCAGTTTAGCCGGATGAACCTGACCTTGCCGGAAGCGCAAGGGGTGCCACCGAAAGCCTATGACCAGAAAGTCGAGGTGGTGGTCGATGCCTCCGGGCATTATTCGGTCAACGGGCAGGCGCTTTCCAGCAAGGAAGTTGCTGATTTAAATACAGCAATTAAACAAATTTCCAATGATCGACGTGATTTAATGTTTATCATTGCGGCAGACGCGAAAGCTTCTCATCAGGATGTGATTCGTGTCATGGATGTTGCGGGACAACTGGGTTTCGTCAACATTAACATCAGTACGAAAGTACCAACTCGAGGCTATTAGTGAATCCGGATTATAAAGTCTACCTGCGTCTACTCGGTTATTTAAAACCTTTCTGGGGAATCGCAATTCTGGTTGTGTTGGGTTTTGCCATCAATGCGGCGACTGAAGTTTCAGTGGCCAAGTTGCTGGAAAAAATTATTACGGCAATTCAGGAAAAAGACTACACCTTCACCCACCTGTTTCCTTTTCTGGTGGTGTTGCTGATGTTTTTCCGTGGTGTCGGCCTGTTTCTGGGCGGCTACTATACCGCGGTCATTTCACGTAATCTGGTGTTTAATGTGCGCCAGGAAGTATTTGCCAAATTGCTGCGCTTACCGTCGCAGTATTATCTGGACAATACCAGTGGCCACATTACTGCCAAAATCATGTATAACGTGGAGCAGCTGACAGCGGCTTCCACCGAATCTTTGCGTACCTTGCTGCAACAGGGTTTAATTACTATCGCCTTACTTGGTTACCTGTTTTATAGCAACTGGCGTTTGACCATTTGTATTCTGATTTTCGCGCCGCTGATTGGCCTGTTAATCCGGAAAGCCGCCAAGCGTATGCGTAAGCTGTCAATTCAGGTGCAGGATACCATGGGTGATGTGAACCACGTGGTGCAGGAAACTGTAAACGGCAATCTGGTGGTGAAAGGTTTTGCCGGTCATCAATACGAGCAGGAACGCTTTAAACAGAACTCACTGGAAAACTTGCGCCGCGGCCTGAAAATGGTAGCTGTGCAGCAGCTCAACAGTCCGGTGGTACAGCTGATCATGTCGATTGCACTTTCCATTGTGATCTGGATTGCACTGCGCCCGGAAATTTTACGCGATACCTCAGCTGGTGAATTTGTGGCTTATATTACTGCTGCCGGGATGCTGAGCAAACCAATTAAAGCGCTAACCGATATCAACGAAAAACTGCAACGCGGTATGGCGGCGGCGCATTCAGTATTTGAACTGCTGGATATGCCGGAAGAAAAAAATACTGGTACCTTAACTCCAGCCTTAAAAGGCAATATTGAATTTGATCAGGCCAATCTGGTCTATGCCGATGGCCATCATGCCATTCATGACTTTAGCCTGAATGTTAAAGCCGGTGAAACCGTGGCACTGGTCGGACGTTCAGGGGCGGGCAAAAGCTCACTGGTTAATTTGCTGGTGCGTTTTCAGGAATTATCTTCAGGCCAGATCAAGCTGGATGGGCTGGATATTCATCAGATTGAACTGAATAGCCTGCGTACCCAAATTGCCATGGTCAATCAGCAGGTGGTGCTGTTTAACCGTACCGTGCGTGAAAATATTGCGTATGGTCAGCTGGAAGGTGCGTCGGATGAAGAGATCATCGCGGCGGCCAAAGCGGCGTATGCGCATGATTTTATTATGGCCTTACCACAAGGTTATGACACACCACTCGGTGCGCAGGGTTTAAACCTGTCCGGTGGTCAGCGTCAGCGTATCGCGATTGCCCGTGCCATTTTGAAAAATGCGCCGATCCTGATTTTGGATGAGGCGACCAGTGCATTAGACAATGAATCTGAATACTTTATTCAACGTGCCTTTGATGCAGCGATGCAGAATCGTACCACCATTGTCATTGCACACCGTTTATCTACCATTGAAAATGCCGACCGTATTGTGGTGATGGATCAGGGGCGTATTATTGAGCAGGGTACCCATCAGGAACTGTTAAACCAGCAGGGTGCTTATTATCAGTTGCATCAGCGCAATTTCGAGGAATAATCAGCCATGTCATTTGCACAATTCATTCAGGACGCTTGGAACAAGCAAGCCAAATGGTTGGTTGTGCTACGGCCGTTGGCGCTGTTATATCGTGGTGGCAGTGTGCTGAATCAGAAGCTGTATGCTTCGGGGATGAAAGCAGCCTATACCGCACCAGTGCCGGTGATGGTGATTGGCAACATTACCGTAGGCGGTAGCGGCAAAACGCCGCTGCTGATTCATCTGGTTAATTATCTGCATAGCCTGAATGTGCGTGTTGGCGTAATTAGCCGCGGCTATGGCGGCAAAGGCCCATTCCCGGCCTATGTTGATTTTGAATCGACGCCAGATATGGTCGGCGATGAACCCTGTCTGATTGTACAATCTACCGGTGCGCCAATGGCGGTCGGTGCCAATCGTCAGCAGAGTATTGAATTGCTGCTGTCCAGACATGAACTGGACCTGATTATCAGTGATGATGGTTTGCAACATCTGGCGCTCAATCGCCAATTGGAATGGATTGTGCTGGATAATAATCGCGGTCTGGGCAATGAAAAAATTCTGCCTGAAGGTTATTTGCGAGAGCCGAAAAGCCGCCTGAATACAGCAACCGTGATTGAACATGCGGCACAGCCAAGTTCAGCGCTGAATATGCATCTGGAAGTGGCTGAGCCTTATTTACTTAATGCCATAGAGGGTAAGGTGTTTAATCCGCAAGATGCTTTTTATGCCGTGGTTGGGATTGGTTTTCCGCAGCGTTTTTATCGCACCTTAGAGTCGATGGGCATCCAGCAATTCCAGTGCCACGAATTTCCAGATCATCATGATTATGAAATTGATGACTTGCAGTTTGAAGATCATCAACCGATTATTACCACCGAAAAAGATGCGGTGAAAATTTTGCCCTTGCTGAAACAGTATCCTGATTTTAACCGGGAAATCTGGGTGGTGCCGGTTGAAGCGGTATTGTCACCCGCCTGTTATCAGGTTTTGCATCAACAGTTAGCGCAGCTGGGTTTGACCCTGAATGAAGGACAGTTATGAAACACATCGTTATTCCTGCACGTTTTGCCAGTTCACGCTTACCGGGTAAGCCCTTACTTGAAATTCATGGCCGTCCCATGATTTTACGGGTGGTGGATCAGGCCAAAAAAGTTGAAGGTTTTGATGACTTATGTGTGGCGACAGATGATGTGCGTATTGCCGATGTCTGCCGCGCTGAAGGGGTGGATGTGGTCTTGACTTCAGCGGATCATCCTTCTGGGACTGACCGTTTAAGTGAAGTAGCGCGGATTAAAGGCTGGGCCAGTGATGACATTATTGTCAATGTGCAAGGTGATGAACCTTTGTTGCCCGCGCAGCTGGTGAAACAGGTGGCGCAGCTCTTGGTCGATCAGCCTGGCTGTTCGATGTCGACACTGTGTGAACCGATTCATGCGCTGGATGAGTTTCAGCGTGATAGCATTGTCAAAGTGGTGATGTCCAAGCACAATCAGGCTTTGTATTTTAGCCGTGCGACCATTCCTTATGATCGTGACGGGGCGAAAAATGCCGTGCCGCAATTGCATGATCAGGCTTATCGTCATTTGGGCCTGTATGCCTATCGGGTAAAACTGTTACAGGAATATGTGACTTGGGAGATGGGTCTGCTGGAGCGTCTGGAAAGTCTGGAGCAGCTGCGGGTGCTGGAAAATGGACATCGGATTGCGATTGCCGTGGCTGAAGCCAATTTACCGCCGGGTGTCGATACCCAGGAAGATCTGGATCGTTTGAATGCGCTTGATCTTGCACATTTTGAATCGTAGAGCTGGCCATGCAGAATGAAGTGACTGCGCAGATTTATCCCTGGCAGCAAACAGTTTGGGATACACTAACGGGCAGATTTCCCCAGTTGGGCCATGGACTGCTGTTTTATGGTAAAAAAGGCTGTGGCAAAGAAGCTTTTGCGCAGCAGTTTCTGGCCTGGATTTTGTGCCAGCATCGTCATGAGCGCAATCTGCCCTGTGGCGAGTGCGGCAGTTGTCAATGGTTAAAATCAGATACGCATCCGAATTATGTTTATGTCACGATCGATGAAGAGAATAAAAAACAAAACGCGAAAATTAAGATCGAGAAGATCCGTGATTTATTACCATTTGTGCAACAAACCGTAGATGGCTGGCGGGTTATTGTGATTGAGCCGGCAGAAGCCTTGAATATTGCTTCTGCCAATGCCTTGCTAAAAACACTGGAAGAGCCGGGCGAGCGGGTGGTGATTATCCTGCTGGCCGATCATTACCTAAAGCTGCCCGCGACTATTCGCAGTCGTTTACAGCATTTTGCCCTTGACCGGATTGCTCCGGAACTGGCCCATGATTTTTTAAGCCAGCACTTGCCGGAAAGCAGCGAGCAGCAAAAACAGCTGCTGATGAACCTGTCCAATCAGATGCCGCTGCAAGCCATTCAGGTGGCCGAGCAGGACTGGTTCTTTAAGCGCGCTGACTTTGTGCAAGACTGGCAAAAATTGGTCAGTCAAAAAAATATGCCGATGGCAATTGCGACCAAGTGGAATAAAGAGCTGAGTTTTGGTGAATTTGGTCAGATGTTTGAATACTTGTTGTCAGATTTGATTTGTGTCAAGCTAAATCAACCGGTGAAAAACATCGACCTGACACTAAGCGCGCTGGCCGAGCAGTATTCGCTGGAAGCATTATTTGATATTTATAGTGATATACAACAATCAAAACAGATGACAGAGCAGAATGTTCAAAGCAATCTGATTCTTGATCAGCTGTGTATAAAATTGATGAATCTTTAAGGGGAAACAGTATGCAGCCACGTATGGGCGGAATTATCCAGGCCAATATTCCAGATCTAGAAACGCTCTATTTAAGTTATATGCCCTATGTGGTCGATGGCGGACTGTTTATTCCTTCCAAGCAACCGGTGCAGATGGGCGAAGAAATCTTTGTACTGGCGACCTTGCCGGAACAATCACAAAAAATTCCACTGACCGGTAAAGTAATCTGGATTTCACAAAAACAGAATGGGGTGAAATTACAGGGCTTTGGTATTCAACTCAGTGGTGAAAAGGGTCTGTATTACAAAGCAGAAGCAGAAAGACTACTGGCAGGACTTAAGTCTTCAAATCGAAACAGTTACACTATGTAGTCTGTTCTAAGTTGTTGTAGGAAACGCCTGTGTTTGTAGATACGCATTGTCATTTAACCATGCTCGATTTAACTCCGTATGATGGAAATCTGGATCTGGCATTGGCGCAGGCGCGAGAAGCCGGCGTATCTAAATTTATGAGTATTTCGGTCGATCTGGATGACCATATCGAACTGGCAAAAATTGCCGCACGTCATGCAGATGTCGGTTATACCGTGGGTGTGCATCCTTGTGAAGATGCGGCCACCATGGCGCGTGCCACCACTGACTATCTGGTCGAGCTGGCACAACCGGAAAAAGTCTGGGCGCTGGGGGAAACCGGGCTGGATTATTATCACAGTACCGATTTTATTGCCGAGCAGAAAGACTGTTTTGCCCGCCATATCCATGCCTCGCAAATCGTAAAAAAACCGGTGGTGGTGCATACCCGTTCAGCCAAGCAGGATACGGTTGATATTATCCGCGCAGAAAAATCAACCCATGGGATTTTGCACTGTTTTACCGAAGATTGGGAAACCGCCAAAGCGGTACTGGACTGCGGTTACTATGTCTCTTTCTCGGGTATTGTGTCTTTTAAAAATGCCCAGGATTTACGGGATGTGGCCAAGCAGGTGCCACTAGATCGCGTTCTGATTGAAACCGATTCACCGTATCTGGCACCAATGCCATATCGTGGTAAATCAAATGAACCAAAATATGTCCCATATGTAGCCAAAGCCCTGAGTGATGTATATGATAAGTCACTGGAAGAGATGGCTTTCATAACCATGCAGAATTTTGAAAACCTCTTGAACCAAAAGTAAAAATCTAGAAATTTTTAAAACTGACCGATAAGTGCATAAGAGAGAGTTTATAGGGTGAAGATGGATCGTCAGGCTCAATTTCGAGCAAGAGAAACCTTAATTTTTCAAGTGGCAGAGCAGTTGCTATTAGAAAATGGCGAAGCAGGGATGACGCTTGATGCCTTGGCCGCAGAATTAGACCTGGCCAAAGGCACGCTTTATAAACATTTCCAGAGTAAAGACGAGCTGTACATGTTGCTGATTATTCGTAATGAGAACATGCTGCTCGAAATGATCAAGGATGCTGAGAAAAAGTTTCCTGAACATTTGGCCTTCTTTATGCTGCATCACTTGCATCATCCAGAGCGCACGGTACTGTTCCATCAGATTGAAGAGCGCCTGTCGACTACCGGTATGGGCATCAACCATCTGTTTAACGAACTGTATCAGGTGCGTAAACAGCGCCTGCGTCTGATTATTCGCATGACCGAGCATTATCTGGAATCAATTCAGAGCAAAATGTCAGTGCGTGATTATCTGGCCTCGATCTGGTCATTGACGCACGGTGCGGCGGCCATTCTAAATTCCAGTTTTTACCAGCGTTATCTGGGTTCACGTGACACCTTGCGCGTGGCCTATATCGATCAGGCACTGGCCTTGCCGAAACAAGTTCAACATCTCGAACAGATCGTCTAAATCTCATGACTAGATCGCATCACTTCTCATCTGTTCGTGGTTTTACACTCATTGAATTGATGGTGGTGATTGTGGTCATGGCCATTGCCGCCTCACTGGTGCTGATGAATATTGGCGGGGTGGACCAGCGCAGCGCCATGCAGGCACGTGAAGTGTTTTTGATGGATGTGAAGAAGCTGCAACGCGAAGCGGACGATCAATCGCGTGTGCTGGCTCTAAATGTTCAAAATGCCACCGATGTGTCACCATTTCGTTATGAAGTTCTGGAATATTTGCCAGCAACCACCGCTACCGACAGTTCAAGCGTCATGCTCAGTCAAACCGCGACCCGCTGGCAAAAATATGCCGAATTTGAGATGCAAAGTTTGCCCGATGGAGTGAGCTTTCAGATCCAGCCTTTACAACACGGCTTTGAGAATGCGCAGAATGCCGCCTTGCTGCAAGGCGATGCGCCGAAACTGATCTGGCTCGGTAATGGCGAAATTAAACCGGTACGGATTCAGTTTTATTTCGAGCAGCGTCCGGTTGGGGCTGAAATCGAAATTGATCATCTGGGTAAGATCGTGAATGAAGAATAGATTATTTTCAGCCTTCTTATCGCCTGATCTGCAAAAACTGAGCCGGCTTTTTTCCAGCTGTTCAACATCCGCGTACCGATTACGAGCATATCCGCATCAGACCCGATTCAAGCGTATTGCCGGTTTTACCTTATTAGAAGTGATGGTGGCACTGGCGATTTTCGCTACAGCTGCCATGGCGCTGACTCAAGTGGCCATGCAATATACCCAGTCGACCTCTCATGCCATTTTAAGAACCAAAGCGCAGTTTGTGGCCTTAAACGAACAGGCTCTAATGGAAATCCAGCAGGACTGGCTGACGGGTACGCAATCAAAACAGGTCACCCTGCAAGGTGAAAGCTGGCAAATTGATAAAAGCGCACAGCCGACCATTAGCCCGAATGTGCAGCGGGTAGAAGTGCAGGTCAGCTTATTTAACCCCGATACCGGTCAGGTTGAAGCCGGCATCACCCATTTGGTGTTTTTTAATCATCGGGTGGCGCAATGATTAAGGCTAAACGCGGATTTACTCTGGTCGAGCTGCTGGTGGCCATTGCCATCTTTGCGGTGCTGTCTGCCTTGGGTTGGAAAGTATTTGATTATCTGGTCAAGGTCAAAGACCGTAACCAGTGGCATGAACAGCAGTTAGAAGGATTGCAGGGTGCCTATCAGCAAATCTTGCGTGACAGCATTCAGATTGTACCGCTGACGGCCAACATCAATAATGATATTCAGCCAGCTTTGGTATTACAAAACGGCCGTTTTAATTTTAGCAAGACCGGTGTGACCGATCCTTTGCAGCAGGGCATTGCCCCCACTGAACGGATTGAATATCAGTACCGGGCCGACGAACAAAAACTGTATCGTCTGAAATATGCCAATTTGCATCAATCCGGGCAGGATCAGCCGGTTTCCAGCGTATTATTGGACAATGTTAGCCAGTTTCAGGTCAGTGTGCTGAATCCGCAGGAGCTGAGTAACTGGCCAGACAGCAGTATTGACTTAAATGATAATCAACAAAAACGCAAACTGCCAAAAGGCATTAAAATAAATTTAACCGTACAAGATGTACAATATGAATGGATTTTTAGCCTGTTAAATACTGACTTCCTGAAATCAGACAATAAAACCACATCATAAAACAGGCACTAAAGACAGGCAGTGAATGGGGCAATGAGACAGAACATAAAACAGCAACAGGGTATTGCGCTAATCACCATTTTAATGATGGTGGCATTGGCCACCATTTTGGCGGCGACCATTGCCAAACGTCAGGCCTATACAGCAGAAAGTACTGCTTATTTAATGCGGCAGAACCAGTCCTTGCTCTATGCCAAAAGTGCCGAAGCCTTCTTCGCTGAATTGCTCAAAGATGATGCTGAAAATGCTGCCGAGGTCGATCATCTGCAAGAAAACTGGGCCCAGCCGATGCCAGCCTTTCCTGTCGAAGATGGTTTTGTGGCGGGTGTGTTGAGTGATGAATCGGGGAAGTTCAATTTAAATGCCTTGCTGAATGACAATGGCAATGTTAATGAAAATGCCAAACTGTATTTTGAACGGCTGCTGGTGCGTGTTGGCTTGCCTGCCCAAATCAGTGAAGCGGTAATTGACTGGCAAGATGCCGATGATTTACCCATCGGGCCGATGGGTGCCGAGAGTAGCTATTATCAGGGCCTACCTAATGGTTATTTACCTTCAAATTCCTTGTTTTATAGTGTCGAAGAACTGAAACAGGTACGCGGCTTTGAAGAAGGTCAATATCAGCTGTTACTGCCTTATGTCAGTGCTTTGCCGAACCGCAGTACCAGTATCAACATCAATACGGCACCGGCTTTGGTGCTGGCCAGTATTGATGACAAGCTGGATGTGAACCAGATTCAGCAGGTGCTGGAACAGCGTCAGGCCAATCTGGAGCATTTTGCCAATACGCAGGAACTGTGGGAGCTGGATGCCTTTAAACAGGTGGATGCCGCCCTGAAAGCTCAGGTCGGTGCTTTACTGGGGGTACAGTCCAATTACTTTAAGGCAAAAATTGAAGTGATGCTGAGTGAACGCAAACGCCAGTTTAGTAGTGATCTGGTGCGCGATAAAAAAACGGTTTATGTGGCCTATCGCAGCATGGCACCATTTTAAAACACAGCCTTTCAGCGCAATTTTCACTGTGCATAAAGCGAGATAGGTTTTAGCTATCAAGTTAAACAGCAAATTTAATGCTTATTCCTTTAATTTTGCTTTATAATTAATAGTCGATTCACAAATAATCTGGCCTGATCGGGACACATGTTAATTCGTAAGTTATTTAAGTTTGAAAATGCTCATATTGTGCGTAACTGCACTTCAGACCGCTGTAAACGTTCAATACACGGCCATAGCTATAAAGTTGAGCTGTTACTTAAGGCAACGAAATTAGATCATGGTCAAATGGTCTATGATTTTGGCTTGCTAAAAGGTGTGATTAAAGAAATTTTTGATTCTTTCGATCATGCGATCTGTTTCTGGCAACAGGACAATCCGGATTATATTCAGGCCTGCCAAAACTTCAGTGCACGCTGGGTCTCTTTACCGGTGTCGCCATCTGCCGAGCAGTTTTCCCGTATTTTCTTCTTTTTGGCACAGCAGGTGCTGGCCTCAACCATCACCCAGAATGGTGAAGGTGATGTTGAAGTCTATTCGGTAATTGTGCATGAAACCGATACCGGTTATGCGCAAAGCTTTTTGGAAGATATTGAAAATGAACAAATGGGACGGCTTGCCTTGGATCAGATCGAGTTTTCAGCGCAGGTGCGCGCGGAATGGTCAGATCCAGAGATGTATGAAAAATTGAAACAGGGTATTAAATTCCAAAACCCAAGCGTAGATTTACAGGTTAAACTCTAATACACACATCCTGACATGGATATAAAGGATTTAATACAGGTATGTCTTTAACTGAACAGCAACACGCGCAACTGGAGAAGGTTCAGTTAGATGCGAGCTGGAAATATGCCCTGAGCGATTTTTTGCTGGGTGAGAAAATGGATGCCTTAAAAGCGTTCCTACTCGAAGAAAAACAAGCCAATAAAGTGATTTATCCACCAAGTGGCTTAATTTTTAATGCACTAAATGCCACGCCGCTGGAGCAGGTCAAAGTCGTTATTCTGGGCCAGGATCCTTATCATGGTCCAAATCAGGCACATGGCCTGAGCTTTTCTGTACAGAGAGGGGTTGCATTACCGCCATCTTTACGTAATATTTTCCATGAGTTACATACCGACTTGGGGCTAGATATTCCCAAGCATGGCGATTTAACCCGTTGGGCGGAACAGGGTGTGCTGCTGTTAAACAGTGTCCTGACTGTTGAGGCTGCACAGCCAACATCGCATCAGAAGCGGGGCTGGGAAGAATTTACAGATCATGTGATTGATGTCCTAAATGAACAGCGTGAGCATATTGTGTTCATTTTATGGGGTGCCTATGCACAGCGTAAGGGACAACGCATTGATCCGAATAAACACTTAATCTTGAAAGCCGCACATCCGTCGCCGCTGGCGGCAAACCGTGGTGGTTTTTTTGGATGTAAAGTGTTTTCAAAAACAAATAATTACCTGAAACAACATGGCATTGAGCCTATAGACTGGCAGCTGGACGCATGACACAAACTCCCGTATTGAAACAGTATCATCCCGATTTAATTGTTGAAGAAGCACAAAATGGCTGGCGTATTGTTCGTTTGAATCGCCCAAAGTCGTTGCATGCACTGGATGAATCTATCGTGACTGCTTTACTGGAAGTCTTTCAGGACTTTCATACGGATGAGCAGGTGAAAGCCATTTGGCTCGATTCCACTACACCAAAAGCCTTCTGTGCCGGTGGTGATGTGCGCAAACTGCGTCAACTGGTGATTAATGACGAAGTTGAGGCCGCCAATAAATTCTTTGAACAGGAATATGCGCTGGATTTGTTGCTGCATAACTATGCCAAGCCGGTGCTGGTTTGGGGTGAAGGTTATGTGATGGGCGGTGGTTTGGGTCTGTTTATGGCAGCACCATTCCGTCTGGTAACCCCACATTCACGTCTGGCGATGCCGGAAATTAATATTGGTCTTTATCCAGATGTAGGTGCATCGCGCTTTCTGGCAGATCGGGGTGCTATTGGTCTGTTCACTGGTTTAACCGGTTCGATTATGACTGCCGCCGGCGCTTACGGAATTGGCTGGGCCACACATATCTGTGATGTCGCACGTGATGTGGTGTTGGACCGGATGATTAATATTGACTGGGATCATTATCCGGCCGGGGATTTCCGTGCTATTGATGATACCTTAAACAGTATGCACCGTCCGGTTGGACCGGGGCCATTACAGAATTCGTTGGATGTGATTCATAGCGTGTGTCGTGGTGTCAACTTTGAACATGACTATGAAGCAATTGTCGGTCTAAGTGATGCGCGTAGTGACTGGTTGCGTCAGGCCAGTGAAAACCTGCAAAAAGGTTCACTGACAACTGCAGCCCTAAGCTGGTTATTATGGCAATGGGGCAAACAGGTGCATTCATGGAATGAAGTGTTTGAACTGGAAACCCAGATTTCGGCCTGGAAAATCAATCATCCTGACTTTGTTGAGGGTGTGCGTGCCCGTCTGGTCGATAAGGATTTATCTCCAGAGTGGAAGCAGGGCGCTGATCGCAGTCTGAAAGGTATTCTGGCTGATGATCCACCGGTGACGTCAATTCAAAGCTGGAATGATCTACTGAAACGTCATGGTGTTATCAGCTGATTTATGTCTGATGTAGAAGCTTATTCTGATGAATACTGGATGCAGCATGCTGTTGAGCAGGCTGCATTAGCGGCCTCGCAGGGAGAAATTCCTGTCGGGGCAATTTTAGTCAGTCGGAACCAGATTATTGGGTCAGGCTATAATGCGCCCATTTCCTTGAATGATCCTACTGCGCATGCTGAAATTCTGGCGATTCGTCAGGCCTGTAGCCACATTGCAAATTACCGTTTGCCGGAAGATACCACGCTCTATGTCACGCTAGAGCCGTGTACCATGTGTGTGGGTGCGCTGATTCATGCCCGGGTAAAACGGGTAGTATTTGGTACCACCGAGCCGAAAGCCGGTTCTCTGGTTAGTACACGCCAATTGCTGGACAGTGGCTATTATAACCATCTGTTTGAGTTTGAATCGGGCTGTTTACAAACCCAGTGTGCAGCCCAGTTGAGAGATTTTTTCAAGCTGCGTCGTGAGCAGAAAAGACAGCAAAAATTACAACAAAAGTCCTTAAATGATCAGAATCTTTAAAGCATTTTCCTCTACACTAAGCCGTGTACGTGATTGAATCCCTTTAGGAACAATAAAATGAACGCTATTCAAATTAAAAAAGAATTTAATGCGCCTGTAGCACAGGTATTTGAATTAATGTCGAAACATGCCACCTATAACACCGCTTTTGCACCTTTGCAGGTTAAGCGTGTCAAGGATTCCGCTGATCCTGAACGCCCGGATGGTGTGGGTTCAGTGCGCCGGATGGGTTTTGGCCCGGTTAAGCCTTTGCAGGAGCAGATTACGGTGCTTGAGCCAAATCAAAGGATTGAATATAAAATTATTAAAAATCCGTTGGTGAAACATCATTTGGGCGTGATTGAATTTGAGCCTGTGGCAGAAGATAAAACCCTGGTGACCTACCGGATTGAGCTGCAGGCACGCGCGCCTTTTGTCAGTAAACTCATTCTTGCTCAGTTGAAAACTGGAATTAAAATCGGTTTAAGTAAACTGGCTAAATCTGTATAAAAATCTGTAAATATGTCTGGAAACGCAATGACAGTTCAAATTATTACCATTGATGGGCCAAGTGGCTCGGGTAAAGGTACGCTTGCCGCCAAACTGGCTGCACATTATCAATTTCACTTGCTGGACTCAGGCGCGTTGTATCGTCTGCTCGGGCTGTCATTGCATAAGGCAGATTTGCTGGAAAGTCTGGGTAGCGAACTGGGCAAATGCATCGAAATTGCAACAAATTTAGACATCAAATTTCAGAGCACAGCAACCGGCACTCAGGTCATGCTGGATGGCGAAGATGTCAGCCAGACCATCCGTACCGAACGTGTCGGAGAATATGCTTCAAAAGTAGCAGCAATTCCGGAACTTAGAACGGCATTGTTGGCCCGTCAGCGTGCTTTTGCCCAAGTGCCGGGGCTGGTAGCCGATGGTCGTGACATGGCCACCTCCATTTTTCCTGAGGCACAAGCCAAAATTTATCTGACTGCATCGGCAGAGTCGCGCGCGCAAAGACGTGTAAAACAGTTGCAGGGTATGGGGCTGGATGCTAAAATAAACGACATTTTAGCTAATATCGAAGCTCGCGACAAACGAGATATGGAGCGCGAAGTTGCTCCACTCAAGCCAGCGGTTGATGCTTACATCATTGACAGTTCAGATTTGAACATCGATGAAGTCTTTCAACTGATGACACGTTATGTCGATCAGCAGTTAGCAAACTAAATTTATTCAGCGAATGCATAGCTTGATCAGTTTTATACGGACTATGTAAACGCTTAACTAAACCGGCCTTGTCTGATCCAAGACCGCTGACTTTATCGGAAATATCATGACCGAATCTTTTGCAGCCCTCTTTGAAGAAAGCGAATTAAACCTCAACGTTGAAAAGGGTGCTGTCATCCAAGGCGTTGTAGTAAGCATCGACTCTGATTGGGTAACAGTTGACACTGGCCTTAAATCTGAAGGTATTGTTGACCGTGCTGAATTCTTAAATGAACAACGTGAACTTGAAGTTCAAGTTGGTGATACTGTTGATGTTGTTGTTGAAGCTCTCGACAACGGTATGGGTCAAACAGTTTTATCACGTGAAAAAGCGAAACGTGCTGAAACTTGGACTAAACTTGAAAAAATCTTTGAAGACGGCGAAATCGTTACTGGTGTTATCTCTGGTAAAGTTAAAGGCGGTTTCACTGTTGACATCGGTCCAGTTCGTGCGTTCTTACCAGGTTCTTTGGTAGACACTCGTCCTATCCGTGACACAACTCACCTTGAAGGTAAAGAGTTAGAATTCAAAGTTATCAAGCTTGACGCTAAACGTAACAACGTTGTTGTTTCTCGTCGTGCTGTTATGGAAGCTGAATCTTCAGCTGACCGTGAAGCGCTTCTTGCTCAGCTTGAAGAAGGTCAAACAGTTACAGGTACGATCAAGAACCTTACTGATTACGGCGCGTTCGTTGACCTTGGCGGTATCGACGGTCTTCTTCACATCACTGACATGGCTTGGAAACGTATCAAGCACCCATCAGAAGTTGTTGAAGTTGGTCAAGAAGTTACTGTTAAAGTACTTAAGTTTGACAAAGAACGTAACCGCGTATCTTTAGGCCTGAAACAATTAGGCGAAGATCCATGGTTAGCGATCATGAGCCGTTATCCTAAAGGTTCTATCGTTAAAGCTCGCGTAACTAACTTAACTGACTACGGTTGCTTCGCTGAAATCGCTGAAGGCGTTGAAGGCTTAGTACACGTTTCAGAAATGGACCACACAAACAAAAACATCCACCCATCTAAAGTTGTTCAGATCGGTGACGAAGTTGACGTTATGGTTCTTGAAGTTGATGAAGAGCGTCGTCGTATTTCTCTTGGTATCAAACAAACTCGTGCTAACCCATGGGAAGAGTTTGCTAAGAACCACGACAAAGGTGAAAAAGTTTCAGGTACAATCAAGTCAATCACTGACTTCGGTATCTTCATCGGTTTACCAGGCGGTATCGATGGTCTAGTTCACTTGTCTGACATCTCTTGGAACGAACAAGGCGAAGAAGCGATTCGTCGTTACAAGAAAGGTGACACTGTTGAAGCGGTTATCCTGTCTGTAGATGCTGAAGGCAACCGTATCAGCCTTGGTATCAAGCAATTGAACAGCGATCCATTCAACGATTTCTTAGCTGCTAACGAACGCGGTGCGCTGGTTAAAGGTACTGTAACTGCAGTTGACGCGAAAGGCGCGACTGTTAAGTTAGCTGACGAAGTTGAAGCAACTCTGAAAGCATCTGAAATCAACCGTGATCGCGTTGAAGATGCAACTAAGTTCTTAGAAGTTGGTCAAGAAGTTGAAGCGAAAATCATCAACGTTGACCGTAAGTCTCGCTCTATCAACTTGTCTATCAAAGCGAAAGACGAAGCTGAAGAGAAAGAAGCAGTAGCTAACTTACGTCAAGCAACAGCTTCTCAAGACAATGGTCCTAAGACTATTGGTGATCTGATCAAAGCTCAGATGAACCACTAAGTAGCTGTGGAAAAGTATGATTAATGTAATTTAACTCTTACTTTTTACACAAATACTGTAAACGGTAGCGTAGTATTAACTTATTGCGCTACCGTTTTGTATTTAAACAGGTTATTATCGGTTTTAAGTTAAAGTAGCTTGATAATTAAAGAGGTCGCAGATGACTACTGAAGCACTTAATAAGTCTGACTTAATAGAGCGAATTTCCCTAAAAAATCCACATTTAGCGGAACCTTTAGTTGAAGAAGCTGTTAAGATTATGATTGATCAAATGATTGAATCACTGTCTGCAGATAACCGAATTGAAATTCGTGGATTTGGTAGCTTTGCATTACATCATCGTGAGCCACGTGTAGGTCGTAACCCGAAAACGGGCAAGTCAGTTAAAGTGGCGGCAAAAGCGGTACCTCATTTTAAACCAGGTAAAGCATTGCGCGATGCAGTGAACGCATCTGCAGAGAAATAATTAATTTATATCCTGAGGTGTGTTTATGCGTTACGTCTTAGTCGCATTATTGATTGTACTGTTTGGCTATTCATTGGCTCTGGTTTTACAAAACGGGACCGAGCTGTCGGTTGACCTTTTGTTCACTCAAGTTCCAGCCATGCGTTTGGGGTTATTGTTATTACTGACCCTGGCACTGGGTGTTGTTGTTGGACTTTTACTGGGTGTGCAGATTTTCCGCGTATTCCAGACCAACTGGGAAATCAAGCGACTGCGTAAAGATATTGACCATCTGCGCAAAGAGCAAATTCATACGGCACAGTTGGCAGCGGCTGAGGCGGCTGCAAATACACGCCATGAAAAAACGGTAGTCGATATTCATCCGAATGATCGTTCATCTACACCTTTATAGTGGACGCTTGAATAAAGTTGAATGGCTTTTTTGAGGTCTGCAACTTGAAATATTTAACGCTTAAGAGCTGATCTCCTAAGCGTTTTTTTATGCAGCCATGTTTTGAAACGCTTAGTTTAATCCATAAGGTTTTATAAATAAGCAGTTTAATTTAACTGCTTTGCTTATATTCAATAAAATTCACTTGGTTGCCAGATTTGAAATTCGTATAATGCTTTAATTTTGTCAGTTTTAAGGGTCTTCTCATGAGTATTATCGTTGCTTTAGATGCAAAAAGTCATTACGACGCAATGACAATTGCCGAGCAGCTAGACCCAGCCTTATGTCGGGTTAAGGTCGGTAAAGAGCTGTTTACCCATGAAGGGCCAGCAGTGGTCAAAGCACTGCAAGATAAAGGCTTTGAAGTTTTTCTGGATTTAAAATTCCACGATATTCCTAATACCACAGCTCAGGCTGTATGTGCGGCAGCAGACTTAGGGGTGTGGATGGTGAATGTGCATGCCTCTGGCGGCCGAAAAATGATGGAAACCTGTGTAGAGCGCTTAAAAGCAGGGAATTACAATACCCAGCTTATTGCTGTGACTGTTTTGACCTCAATGGGTCGTGAAGATTTACGTGATATCGGTTTAGATATTGAGCCATTTGAACAGGTGAAGCGTTTAGCTGCCTTAACCAAAGACAGTGGTTTAGATGGTGTGGTTTGTTCAGCGCAAGAAGCCAAGATGCTACGTGAAAGCTTGGGTCAGGAGTTTGCTCTGGTAACGCCGGGGATTCGCCCTGAAGGTTCAGCTGCAGATGACCAGAAGCGTATCGTCACGCCTAAACAGGCGATGCTGGATGGTTCTACACATCTGGTGATTGGTCGCCCAATTACCAAGGCGGAACATCCTCGTCAAATGCTTAAAGATATTCTAGCGACGTTGTAATCTCCCTAAACCCCCCTTTTCCAAAGGGGGACTCCTCCCTTTGTAAAGGGAGGTTGGAAGAGGTTAAATCTAAATCACTGCCAGAATACTGACCACGATAGGTGCCAATACTGACAACACAAAACCACTGACCATGGCATGAGGAATAAAGTCATTGCCACAGGCCTGTTTCACCATTGGTAAGGTCACATCCATCGCTGTAGCGCCGGCAGAAGAAATGGCCGCACGCGGATAACGCCAACCAATCAGATACATCAGCACAATCGCAAAGATTTCGCGGAATAAATCATTCATCAGGGCAATACTGCCCAGTTCAGCTGTACGCAGTTCACTAATTACAATCCCGCTCATGGAATAAAAGCCATAGCCTTGCGACAGCATGATCAGATCTTTTAGGGAAATGTGTGATAGCCAGAATAAGCAGAACAGCGCCCCTAAAATCGAGCCAACAATACAGCCCACTGGCACCAGCAGGATGTTCCAGTTTAACCAGGAACGGTCAAGCGGTGCGCGTGCGAGATCAAAGCCAATCATCAGCATAAAGACCAGCAATAAATGCCAGGTACTAATATGTAAATTGAGCTGCCAATATTCACTGCCCAGATAAAGCAGATAACCAGCGGCTAAAGCAATGAAGGCATAACTGATATTGAGTAAGGATTGTAGTACCAGACTAAAGGATACGCGTCCTTGGCTGGGCTGAAAGCCGGCCCATTTAAACAGGCCATAACAGCAGGCGAAAGCACCGAGACTGGTGCTAAATGAAATCAGCATTGCGCTGGTTAAAATACGTTCCGGTTGAGGGATTTGGTTTAAAGTCTGGGCAAATTCAAGTGAAATGGCGATCAGTAGAATATAGCTGAAATAAGGTAACAGTTTCAGCATAAGCTGTTGCAGCCAGCGGGGAAACCGGGCTGCAAAGGCATAGCCGAGATAGAGACAAAATAGTAGCTGGAAAATAAGCCAAAAGGATTGCATCTATACTCGCCTAAAATCAATTCCTGCTTATTATGCCTGAATTAGCTGGCCAGCTGTTGTTTTGCACGTTTATTCAGTAAGCGATAATCAGCCGGATTCACTTTCTGGGTTTTTAACCAGTATTTCCAGGTATAGGTCGGCCAGAGGGCAAAGTTTTTACCGCCATCTTGCTGATACCAGCTGACACAACCGGATTGCCAGATGGTCCCGGCCAGCATCTCCTGAACATAACGGTTATAGTCATCATGAACCTGATCTTTAATGACTATGGCATCGGTCTGGGTACGTTCGACCAGCTTGATCATCTGCAAAATATAGTCAACCTGTGCCTCAATCATAAACACTACGGAATTATGCGCCAGCACGGTATTGGGGCCTAGCAGCTGGAACAGGTTGGGAAAGCCTTTGGTGCAAATGCCATAATAACTTTCGGCGCCATCTTTCCAGGCCTGTTTCAGCTCCACGCCATGTTCACCGACACAATCAAACGATTTCAGATAAATGCGCGGATCGGTAATAAAACCGGTGCCATAAATCAGACAATCAATTGGGCGTTCTTTGCCATCTTTGGTGATGATGCTGTGTTCAGTCAGCTCCTGAATGGCATCAGTCACCAGTTCGACATTGGTGCGATTAAAGGTCGGATAATATTTATTGGAGACCAGAATACGTTTACAACCCATAATATAGTCAGGAATCAGCTTGGCGGCGATGCGTTTGTCCTTGACCTGATATTTTAAAAAGGCTTCGGCCAGTTTCTGGGTATATTTCATTACCCCTGGTTTTACAATCGGCACCACGCGGGATTCATTGGACCAGTACAGGCGGGCGCGGTGCAGTTTTCTAAACCAGTCAAACTTTTTAAACAGCTTTTTTTCAAGCTGGCTATAGAGTCGTTCATCGCGTGGAATCACCCAGGCGGCGGTACGCTGAAATACATACAGCTGTCTGGTTTGTGGGGCAATTTCCGGAATATATTGAATGGCACTGCCGCCAGTACCAATTGAGGCGACATTTTTACCGTTTAAGTCGTATTGATGATCCCACTGCGATGAATGAAAGACCTTGCCTTTAAATTTTTCGATCCCCGGAATATGTGGAATTTGCGGCACATGCAAGGGTCCGGAGGCAAATACCACGTATTGGGCAATTAGCTTGCGCTGCTGATTGAGCTGTAAATGCCATTCGCAGTCCTGTTCCTGATAATGCGCAGACAGGACTTCAGTCTGAAACTGGCAATAATCTCTGAGCTGGAACTGATCGGTCAGGCCCTGAATATAGGCAAAAATCTCTGGCGCTTCGGCATAGCGTTTTGACCAGTCGGTTTTGGGCGCAAATGACAGGGAATACATATGCGATTGCACATCACAGGCCGCACCCGGATACTGGTTTTCCCGCCAGGTACCACCAACCTCATTGGCTTTTTCCAGAATAATAAAATCGGTGATCTGTTGCTGCAGCAGGCGAATGGCCATCGCCAAGCCACCAAAACCGGCACCAATAATGGCAATTTTAGTTTTTTGAACGGCATGATTTGTAGAAAAATCATGATTTGACAATGCATCATGCATAGTTGTATATCCTTTTCTTTTTATTTCTATGATTAGCATATAAGCGGATCAGTGCAGATGCCATGATAGCACTGACAAAAAAATTGATATTTTCGGCAATTTAAAAATAGTGAATGATATAGTAAAACAGATACACAGACGTGACTCAAGCGCCCCTATGAAACGATCCATTCTCGGTCTCATGTACTTAATTCAAGGTATGCGAAATGCCGGAATTGATGTGGATGAGCGTTTGCAAAGTATCGGGCTGCATGCAGATGCGTTAGATGCCAGTTCGGTGATTCATCCGCGACTGGAACTGGATATTCTGAAGATTATTGGCGCCGGGGTGCGACCTGAGCAGGGTATTTTTATTGGTCAGCATTATGCACTGGCCGGTTATGGTCCCTTGCTGATGTTACTGGTAACCTCTGACACCATTGCGACCGCGATTGAAAAAGGCATTCAGTATCAGGGGTTGACTCATCTGACGGGGCAGCTAAAGCTGAAACATGAAGCAGATCGGGTGGCGCTGCAATATCTGCCGAATGATCTGGATAGCGATTTGGGTATGCTGCGGGCGCAATGTGAAATTTCCGGGACTTTCAAGTTTATTCAGGATCTTTACAAGATGATGAGCCTGAATGTGCCGCAAATCCGTATTGAACTGCCATTTGCACGGCCAGATCAGGCACAGGCCCTGGCGGCTTATCATGACTATTATGGTCATGACTTGTGTTTTGGCCATGACCATGCAGCGTTCTGGTTCGAGCAGTCGGTGCTGGAAGTGAAAATTCCATCCGCTGATTCAATTACCTTCAAGACCTTTGAAGAAAAGTGTATTGAAGAGCTGCAGCGCTTAAAACTGGAAGATCAGGCACCGACCTTGGTGCAGCGGGTCAAAGATTATCTGGAATTGCAGCAGGGCGTGATGCCGACTATGGCAGAAACCGCGCAGGCCTTACAGATTCCAGAACGTACCTTGCGGCATCAGTTGCAGCAGTTGAACACCAGTTATAAACAGATTCGTGAAGATTTAATTAAAGACAAGGCATTGAGATTAATTGAATATCAAGCTTATTCAATTGAAATGATTGCAGAGTTACTGGGTTATTCAGAACCTGCAGCTTTTAATCATGCCTTTAAACGCTGGTTTGGACAAAGTCCGCGCCAGTATGGGAAATAGCCTAAGCATTTTAAACCCAAAGTGGTATATTGTGCGGCGGTTATCTTCGTTATCATTTATTAACCCCAAAAGTACTGAATAATATGTCTGACTTCAACTCATCCCACAACACAGCATATACTCCATTGTCTCCGGCAGAACGCTATGCACAGGCGTTGGCGTCGGGGCAGTTCATGCCAGATGAAGCACAGGCCGAAGCGGTACACGAGCTGGATCGGGTGTGGCAAGAGTTAATTCAGCGTTATAAAGCCTCGAAAAAGGCCTTTCGCCGTTTTCGTCGTCAGACATCTCCGCGCGGTGTGTATATGTGGGGTGGGGTTGGACGCGGTAAAACCTGGCTGATGGACCAGTTCTATGAATCAATTCCGTTTCGCCGCAAAATCCGTATGCACTTCCATCACTTTATGCAGCATGTGCATCGTGAACTGAACAAACTGTCAGGGCAGCGTAACCCGCTCGATACAGTGGCTGACCAGATTTATAAAGATGCGGTGATCATCTGTTTTGATGAATTCTTTGTATCTAACGTGACCGATGCCATGATTCTCAGCGACCTGTTCCAGAAGCTGTTTAATCGCGGTATTACTTTGGTGGCCACCTCAAACATCGCGCCAGATGGCTTGTATAAAAATGGTATTCACCGTGACCGCTTTATTCCAACCATTGAAATGGTGAAAAAGAACTGTGCCATTTTAAATGTCGATGCAGGAGTGGATTACCGTTTACGCGTGTTAAAACAGGCGCAACTGTTTAAATCACCGCTGACACATGATCATAATGTCTGGATGGCGCAGCGTTTTGATGCGCTGACTCATACCCAAACCCATTCGGATGAGCCCATTACCATCAACAACCGTTTAATTGAAACGGTGGCGCATACTGAAGATGTGTTGTGGTGTGAATTCTCGGAAATGTGCCTGAAACCGCGTAGCCCAGCTGACTATATTGAAATTGCCAACCTGTACAATACCGTGCTGGTCAGTAATGTGCCGCATTTAACCGATTATCTGGCCGATGGTACACGCCGTTTTATTTATCTGGTCGATGAGTTTTATGATCGTGGCGTAAAGCTGCTATTAACCTCAGAAGATTCGATTATTGAACTTTACCAAGGTGAAAAACTGGCCTTTGAAATTGAACGGACGCGTTCACGTTTGCTGGAAATGCAGTCAGATGATTATTTACATGCAGCGCATCGTCAGATTTCAGCTGCGGGTGCATCGACTGAAGCGTCTTAATTGTGTGATTCATAGAGATCGTTTCAATTTAGCGATCTCTAAATCCATCTTGTAATTGGCGTGTTGAATCCGTTCATTGGATGGGTTGTATTGCTTCTGGACCTCATCAGAGAAAGGGGTTTCTTCAC